>CAZYHL010000096.1:0-7102 GCA_964646795.1 uncultured Syntrophomonadaceae bacterium | reverse complement strand
CCGGTTACAACCCCTAAGTCGTTATAACCGATTATCTTGCTGTATTCGTCGGCCATCCAAGCCATTACTTGAGCATTGGTGTAAACATCGGGAGCCGGTATGTCCTTTTTACTGCCGATGTTGCTGGCAATCGCCCTTACATAGCCACGGGAAAGTCGTTCCAGTTCTTTTTGGGAAAGTTTCCGGGGATCACAAACTACGCCTCCTTTGCCCCCGCCAAAGGGGCTCCCGACTACCGCACATTTTAGCGTCATCCAAACAGATAGAGCCTTTACCTCTTCTAGATTAACCTCGGGGTGGAAACGAACTCCACCTTTATAAGGACCAAAAACATTATTGTGTTGAGAGCGGTATCCGGTAAAGGTCTTGATGCTGCCATCATCCATTTCAACAGGAATAGACACTATAACTATTCTTTTCGGCTCTTTAAGGATTTCATAAACTTCTTTTTCCAAGCCCAAATCGGTGACGATTTTCAAAATATAATCCTGGACTTCTTTAAACCCGTCGTTCTTTGCCACAATGTATTCCCCTTTTCTTTAATAATCTGCGTTTTCCTGTATCCCAAAATAATCGCACCGGTGTTCTTGCCGCTTATTTTTTACTCTCTTTTGATAATCTCAAGTCCTCTCATATAGGATTGCAAGACTTCCGGAACGGCAACGCTGCCATCCGGCTGCTGGTAATTCTCTAAAATCGCTGCCACTGTTCTGCCTATGGCTACCCCCGAGCCGTTAAGGGTATGCACAAACTTCGCTTTTTGTCCGGGCGCCGGCCGGTACCTGATTGCCGCTCTGCGGGCTTGAAAATCTGCAAAGTTGCTACAGGAAGAGATCTCACGGTATCCTTTGTAAGCAGGAAGCCATACTTCCAAATCATATTTTTTGGCAGCGGCAAAACCGAGGTCGCCGGTACACATAAGGACAACCCGGTAAGGCAGCTTTAATTGCTTCAATACCTCTTCGGCGTTTGCCACCAGTTTCTCTAGTTCCTGCTCAGAATCCTCCTGTTTGGTGAACTTGACTAACTCGACCTTGTTAAACTGGTGCAACCTGATCAATCCTCTGGTATCCCGACCATGAGCTCCGGCCTCAGCCCGAAAACAGGCGCTATAGGCAACATAACGCAGGGGGAGCCTCTCGCCCTCCAAAATTTCTTCCCTGTGCAAATTGGTAACAGGTACTTCCGCTGTGGGAATAAGGTAATAATCCGTTCCCTGCACCCGGAAGGCGTCTTCTTCAAATTTTGGCAGCTGTCCTGTTCCCAGCATGCTTTGCCGATGCACCATATAAGGCGGGAACACCTCGGTATAACCATGGCTTAAGGTATGTAAATCCAGCATAAAGCTAACCAAAGCTCTCTCTAAAAGGGCTCCTGCCCCCATTAAAAAAACGAATCTCGATCCCGTTACCTTGCCGGCTCTTTCAAAGTCCAATATTCCTAAATCCTGCCCTACCTCCCAATGGGGCTTGGGAGTAAAAGAGAATTCAGGCTGTTTGCCCCAGTAACGGATCGGAACGTTTTCTGCTTCGCTGAAGCCTACCGGCACACCTTCCTGGGGAATATTCGGAAAAGTGAGCAAAAGCTGTTCTGTTGCGGCTTGGATAGCCCTCGCCTTTTCATCCAATTCTTTGACCTGGGCCGCTACCTCTTTCATTTCCGCTATTAACGAAACTGCTGTTTGTCCTTGTTTCCTTAGGCGGGCTATCTCTTCCGATACTGTATTGCGTCTATTTTTAAGCTGTTCCGTTTTAAAAATAACTTGCCTTCTTTCTTCATCCAAGGCAAGAAAGCTATCGAGATTCCCTTCCTCTCCCTTGTCTGCCATTGCCTGGCGGACTCTTTCCGGATTTTCCCGCACAAACTTCAAATCTAACATGCCGCGCCTCCTTATGCAAATTTAAGGCAAAATGCCCATAACTACATTTCCTCCGGAGCCTCAATACCCAAAAGGTAAAGTCCGTTAGCCAGCACTTGCCGCACGGCCTCAACCAAAAGCAACCTGGCTTCTTTTGTTTCTCTTTCCCCCTTCAAAACGGGGCAATTATGGTAAAAATGGTTAAAATCCCTGGCTAGGTCTAAAAGATAACGTGCTATAACCGAAGGCTTATTCTGCTCTGCCGCCCTCTCCACTGCCTGTCCAAACCGTCCCAGAGTTAAGATAAGGATTTCTTCTTCCCTCGCCGTGTATAGCCCGCCTTTAATATCAATAGCTTCTCCGGGAGTTTCTTTTCTTAAAATACTGCAGGTACGGGCATGGGAATATTGGATGTAAGGACCTGTTTCCCCTGAAAAGTCGAGAATTTTTTCCCAGTCAAATTCTACATCCTTAATCCGGTCGTTGCTTAAATCACCAAAGATAACAGCGCCTATGCCTACCTGGCGCGCGACTTCCTCTTTATGCTCCAGAGAAGGATTCTTTTCTTTAATGATATCCATCGCCAAGGTAATGGCTTTATTTAAAACTTCTTCCAGCAAAACCACTTTTCCTTTCCGGGTGGACATTTTCCCATCTTTAAAGCGGACCAATCCAAAAGGGATATGGAAGCAGCGTGAGGCCCATTCTTTGCCCATGAGCTCCAGTACCCGGAAGAACTGCTGGAAGTGCAACTTCTGGTCTGCGCCGACCACATAGAGGGCCTTGACAAAACCGTACTTTTTATAACGATACATAACAGCGCTTAAATCCCGCGTCACATATAGAGTTGCGCCGTCCTTTTTTCGCAACAGGCAGGGCGGTAGTTCCTTGCCCAAATCCACTATTAAAGCTCCCTGGCTTTCTTGGGTAATACCCCGTTCTATTATTTCCCGGATGGTAGCATCCAGCATATCGTTATAAAAGCTTTCACCCTGGTAGCAGTCAAACTCTATTCCCAGCAGGCTGTAAATCCGCTTAAACTCTCTCAGGCTCATTTCTCTGAAGTCCTGCCAGAGGCTCAAAGCCTCCGGGTCGCCGTCTTCCAATTTTTTAAACCAATAACGCCCCTCTTCATCTAAATCAGGGTTAAGTTCTGCCTCCCGATGAAAACGGACATACAATTCAAATAAATACTTAATCGGGTCTTCCTGCAAAGATTCTTTCTTTCCCCACCGTTTAAAGGCGGAAATAATTTTCCCGAACTGGGTGCCCCAGTCTCCTAAATGGTTTATCCCCACGGATTGATAGTTTAAAAAGTTATAAATGCGGCATAAAGAATGCCCGATAACGGTAGAACGCAAATGTCCTACCCCAAAAGGTTTTGCTATATTAGGAGATGAATAATCGATAACGACCTTCCCGCGCCGGCCAACGTCGGCGGCACCATAATTCTCCTTTTCCATCCTAATTTTAGTCAATATATCTTTAGCCAAACGCGGCCTGTCAATAACAAAATTCAAATAAGGTCCTTCATTTGTTACCTTAGGGAAAAGCTCGTTCTCCGCCACTTTGTTTTTTAATTCCGCAGCGATAACTGCGGGGGGTTTTTTGTACAAACCTGCCAGGCGGTAGCAGGGGAAGGCAAAATCACCCATTTCGGAGTTGGGAGGAATTTCAATCAGCGCTTCTATCTCTTCGGGTTCCATCCCGGTAAAAGGCGCCAGAAAAACTGCCAGTTCCTTTTTATAATAATCCATGCCATTAATCCTCTTTTGTCTGTATTAAAAACTACTGTAATTATAACTAATTGATTTTACCAGCGCAAGGGCCGGGTTAAAAACCCGGCCCTTTTAGCGTGTCAGCCAGTTCACATTTCCTCTTTTTAAAGGGACACTGGTATCTATATGATCAGGAGCCGCATCAACTATACGGCCTTCTGTGAGAATTTGCACCCTGTCAATTTCCGGTAATTCCGTTAATGTCAGCACTAGCGAATTAATGGTGACCCATTCGGGACAAACGCCTGCCTGTTGTTCTGAAAAGGCGGCATTGAAATTTACTTCCGCCAAGCCATCCTTTACTTTAATACCAAGCACCTTGGTTTCCGGCGGGAAAGACGTAAGGAGCGGGTAAGCGTCTCCGGGGCCACGCCTCAGTTCTTCCAGCAAAAATTCTGCCGCTTCCTGGGGTGATTCCGGCAAAGTATCGATTTTTCTGGTGACAGGGACCATGTACATGGCATCCGTTCCCCCAAACCAGAGCAGAACTCCTTTGTCGCCGGGACGTATCTTTTCCAGGGGATTAAGGATTAATTCCTGCGGGTTCTTTATCCCGGCGGGGAACTCCTGCAACATGCTATCTAAGGGCCATACAATATCTGCCGTTATTTCTACAATACTGATTTCCGGCAATGAAGATAAAGAAAAAACCAGGCTTTTGGCCAACAGTTCCGCGGAACCCTTTTCAAATCCTTCAAAAGTGCTGTCAACCATCAGTCTAATGGCGGCTTTTCCCTCGCTGATTTCAAGGTCTTCCACATAAACTCCTTGAGGAAAAGGGCTTACTACCCAAGCGCCCGGAGGAGGATCCTGGGCGAGCAGAGCTACGATTGCCCTTTCCGGATTGGCTGTTTCGGTTCGCGTTACCGTTATGGGAACAAGATACTTACCTTCCGGTTCCTGGTAATACAGGACAAGGTCCTGTTCCTTGACTACTTCGCCGTTCCCCCTGAAGTCTTTTATGTTATTGTCTATTATTGTGCCGCCGTTTTCTTCCCTTTCCGGCGACACGGTAAAGGAAGAGCCGCATCCTGCCAAAATTATGGCACCTAAAAGCAGCATCAGAATTAACAATGGTATTTTACTTTTTTTTCGCATCGGCCTTCTTCCCTTCCGACTCGATATCCCTCTTTACAGCAAGGGACCCGTCACAACTGTTATTACTCGGGATTAAGATAAAAATGATTATTTGTTTCCCCCATAGGGAAGGAACCAACTTCCTCCCCGTTAATATAAACTTCCACTTGCTTGAGGGATAAATTCTCTGCCAGTGTATAAATAATTGCATCTAAAAGCAGCCTTGAACGGTAACTGTCTTCGAGAGCCTGTTCAAGATCCTCATTATTTACCTCTAAATGAACCCGTACTATATCCCCAATGACATTAACCCTGTTAACGGATATGCCGGAAGGGAAAAAAGCCTTGCTGCCGTTTATAAGCGTGACAAGAAGGTCAAAGGCTAGTTCACGGCTCCCTTCGCTTCTTAATGAAACCTCTTTTTCCACAAGATAGTACCTGCTTTCAGAAAGCAAAGGTTCGATAACTACCTGGCGCCCCGGAGAAGAGCCGGGTTTTCGGATTATCTGGGGCCGGGATAAATCCAGCGGTACTCCCTCTAACTGGATAGCCGCCATATCCGTTATCTCCTCGCCTTGATATAAAAATTTTATTTCTCTTATTTCGGGAAACTGACTCAACGTATAAATAAAAGCTTTAAATATTTCATCAGCCTGATCCATACCGCTTACTTGCCTGAGAGAGTAGGGAAAATCAATTATAGCCCTTTGATATTCCAAGCTGACTTTAACTGCCGCATTCTGCGGCAGCAGCCTTCTCAAGCCGCTGTTAAACCGGGGGCCTTTAATCAGCTCTTCAATGGCCTTGTTCAACAAGGCTCCTTCGTATACAATCTTGCGGCTGACGGGAACCAACCTATCCCCGCCTGCGTTTAAAAAATATAGTCCGACATATCTGGCTTCCCTGGCTTCTTCGCCGTTTAGGACAGGCTTATATAAGGGTGAAGCCGGCGATTGAGACCAGTACTGCTTCTCTCCTTGGTAATCAAGGTTGAGGAAGAAAATAAGGCCGTCATCGCTGCTCAAGGCTAAGGTGCTGCCGTCCCCGGACATGTCCCCGCCCTGAATCCGGGCAGCCAGCTTAAGGGAGTTGATTTCTTCTCCAGCCTCATCGTAAACGAAAACTAAGGTAAATTCGTCGCGGTACTCCTGCCAGGAACTAAGCACTACCCGGTCACCGGTACGAGAAAGATAAATAGCGGCTAGGGACGGGCCTCTTATTTTCCAAGGAAGGTGATCCCCGCCGGTTGAAAAATAAAATATGTTTTCCTGAGTAGTGGTAAAGGCGCTGTAAGCAAGGACTTTTTCACCGCCGGCGGAGACGATGACATCGGTTAGGATAACGTCTGCATTTTCATAAGACCAGCGTTTCTGCCCAAACCGGTCATACAAAGCCACCTCATGTTCACTGACGGCTGCCAGGCTGCCTCCGTCTTCAGACAGGCTTAAAGCTGTGTGCCCCGGTTTTTCCCAGATAAGGTTTCCCAGCAGGCTGTAACGAAAAATAGTAGGCTCTCCGTTCTTCACACCCAAAAAAACAATACAGTTGCCCTGGCGGCTCACAGCTAAGCATAAGTCTTTTTCCCTGTCAACCTGTACAGGCATGGCCCAGGTTTCTCTGCCGTTTCTGTTGACCCTGTGGAGGAAAAACTCTCCTCCTTCATCGCCTGTTTCACGATAAGTCACAGCAACAGCCAGACTACCGTCTTCAGCCAAGGCAAAATCCAGAACCTCTCCCCCCAGGAACACTTCCTCCAAGCTGTTTTGGTCTGCATCCAAAAAATAGAGGTAGCCTTCCCTGTCGACAACGGCCAGAACATCACCCCGGGAAGTTATATTGCTAAAAAGGACTTCTCCTTTCAATTCCTCGCTGATGCCAACTCCGCCTTCAGGGTCAAGGGACAATACCCTGTTTCCGCCAGGAGTTAGCAATAAGGTCCTACCGTCCTCTGTGAGGTCTAGAGCTTTGGCTTCCCCGCCTATTCCAATGCGGCCGTAAGACCCTGCCGGAACCTTAGAAAAAGCCCCTTGGGGAACCACCGGCTCTATGATATTATTTTCCGATTCATACTCGTCGAGATTACAGCCTGTCAGGAATAAAAGTATCGCCAATACGGTAAAACAACAGGCTCTTACCCTTTTGCTTTTTAGCATCTAGCGGCGCACCTCATTATAATTATAACTTTGTTTTCTAGGAGCCGTGTTACATTTTCATGTTATTATCTTAAAGGTTGCTTAATTTTTATTAACATCTGCCAAGGGTAAAACAAAATAAAAGACCGTTCCCCGTCCTTCGCCGCTCTCCGCCCAAATTTCACCGCCGTGATGGACAATTATTTCCCGGCAAATAGACAGGCCAAGGCCCGTTCCTCCCATTTCCCTGGAGCGGG
>CAZYHL010000095.1:0-7186 GCA_964646795.1 uncultured Syntrophomonadaceae bacterium | reverse complement strand
AGGCAATGCCAACATAGTAATATTAATTGACAGAGCAAGGGAGATTAAAACTCCGGAAGTAACTTCAATAAATGTATAATTTACCAGATCTTTCCAACTGGCCCCATTGGTCTTGTTAATACCGATTTCTTTCATTTTGGCATATTGCATCGAGATGGAATAATTCATGTAATTAAAACTCGATAGGAGGAGGATGAGCACTGCAATAGCCAAAAAGATTTTCAATAGATCGGGATTTCCTTTGGCTTGGCGGCTTTTTAGGGTGAGTTCCGAAAGATAAATATCGTCAAATCGCTGCAATGCGAGGCTGTCGTTGTCCAACGATTTGATTATGCTTGATTTGTTTAATTCAATTACGAAAGATTCGGGGTTTGCCCCTTCTTTCAGCATTATAAAATGGTTTGTTGGATCATAACGCTTTCCGTTGCTAACCGTATGTGATAACCGGAATTTTTCGTTTTCACTGTTCATTATCATATCGGCCAGAAAAGTTGAATTTATCGGGAGTTCTTTAAATATCCCAGTTACAGTCCCTGTATAATAATTGTTTACGGTAACCTGCCGTCCTAAAGGGTTTTGGGTACCGAAGAGTTTTCGGGCTATTGATTTGGAGAGCACTACCGATTCCTTTGCTTCGAAAGGTTTACTCCCTGACATTTCCAGCATATCTACCGAAAAAATTGAAAAGAAATTATTGGTTGTTGTTAAAAGATGGGTTAGTTCGGCATAGGCATGGCCTGTATCATCTTTAACGGTAAGAATTCTTCCTGTCGAATAATCGAGAGGACAAGCATCTTTTATATCAGTATATTCCTGCCTCAGTATAGGATATAAATCCCAGTTTAAGTTGCAACGGTTCATTTTTACATCATACAGCCGATAAATCTGTTTGTGATTAGCAAAATTTTTATTCACGCTTGTTTCAGTATGATAGAACAACCCGATCAGGATGCAGGCTGCAAACCCGATGGCAAACCCACCTATAATCAGGAAAGAATACACTTTATTTTTTGCAAGGTTGCGAATAGCTAATTTTAAGTTGAAGTGCATATTATTTTAGGTTTTAAGTCGTTAAAAATTATTCGTACCTCAGCGCCTCCACCGGGTTCATGGTTGCCGCTTTCCACGATTGAAACGATACCGTCAACAGTGCAATTCCCAGCGCCAGCAAACCCGCCAGGGCAAAAATCCACCAGCTTAGCGTGGTTTTGAAGGCAAAGTTCTCGAGCCATTTGTGCATAGCGTAGTATGCAATGGGCGTGGCTATTACAAAAGCGATAAGTACCCATTTCACAAAGTCGCGGTTGAGCATGGCTAGTATTTCGGAGACTTTAGCTCCATTGACTTTTCGGATGCCGATTTCTTTTATCCTTCCGCTAATGGCAAATAGCACCAAACCAACCAGTCCGATACAGGAAATAAGAATGTTGATAATGGAAAATACAGCCGACAATTTGGAGAACTGGAGTTCCTTCCGGTAATAAGTAGCAATCCGGTCGTCGGCAAATGAATAACTGAACGGGCTGTCGGGTTTTAACGCTTTAAAGACATTCTCAATATATTGAATGGAGCTTTTTAAATCGCCCGAAGCAAGCCTGATATTTGCAATCCACAATGCCTCCGAAGGGTTGCACAACAAGGCAACAGGTTGAATACTGTTTTGAACCGGTTCAAAATTGAAATCTTCAACAACCCCGATAATGGGATGGTCATTTAATCTTTCCAGTAGCGGGTTTTTCATCTCGAAAGCCCTGGCTAATGCCTGGTTTACAATGTAGGCTTTTGTTGTTTCATCGGTCTTCATGTCATTACTAAAATCCCGTCCTTCAACAATTCTATATTTCAATGTCTTAACATATTCGGCATCTGTAGGAATTCTTCGGTACAAAAGTTTTTTACCATTCAATTCGGATGTCATACCACGACGGACGTCGCCAAAAACACCGGACGAATAAGAAATATTCTGAATACGGGAATCCGACATCAGCTTTTCTTTCAGTACGCCAGCTTCGGATGGGGTTAAATTGTACGACTTTAAATCGACATAAACAAGCAACTCTTTATCAAAACCAAGGTCTTTATGGTTGATGTAATTTACTTGTTTTTTGATGGTTATGGCAGACGCGATAAAAAGGATGGCAATAAAAAACTGGACAATTATCAATTGTCTGTTCAGAAGATTTGAAGCACCATTCCCAACATGTTTCATTTTAATTACGGCCGATGCCGGGGCTTTTTTGAAATATTGCACTGGCGCCATTCCCGAAAGCATTATTACGAAAAGCAATATTCCCAATACAACAGCAATATTGGTTCCTGTTAAAAGCGACGAAAAGTGATATTCCTGCACCAAAATATTTTGAAAAGGTTGCTTTATAAGAAGTACAATAAACACGGCTAACCCGATTGAAGTCGCAAAATACATCACAGTCTCAACAATTGAATTGAGGATTACCTGCCAGGGTTTTGCCCCAAGTATTTTTTTTATTCCAAAATTGAAAAGGTTATTCAGCGTTATCGCCGAATTTAAATTGATATAGTTGATAATGCTGATAACGAGCAACCCGATAGCAACAGACATCAATAGGACAACCATCGATTTTTCCCCTTTGTGAATCCATCGGTCGCGATTGTTGTATCCAAAATAAATGTCACTCATTGGCTGAAGTTTGAAATCCTGTCCATAAGATTTGTCTTTACTGAATGCGGTAATTTTGTCTTCAGTGGAACCCACATCAACACCTGGCTTGAACATGATATAGGTGTGAAATGAACTGTTGTCCCTTTTAAGAAATTCATCAGACGGTTTACCTGTGTATTCTCTCCAAAGATATGCCAGCGAATGAAATGGCAGGATGGCATCCACTTTAAAGGTTGAATTGAGAGGAAGGTCTTCAATTATCCCGGTAACCGTAAAATCGCACAAATTATTGTACTTGAGCACTTCCCCGAGAGGGTTCTTCTCTCCGAAAATTTTAGTGGAAATACTTTTTGTCAGTACAATTGAAAAGGGATTTTGAAGTGATTCTTTTTCCGATCCTGCTATCAGCTTAAAATCAAATATTCGAAAAACAGTGGAATCGAAACACATGTCATACGTGATATCAACCACCGAATGATCATATTTGTAAAAACCATTCGCGTTGTGTCTCACCCGCGTAACCTCTTCAATTTCGGGGAAAGCGCTTTTTAGTTCGCCGGCTAACAATGGATTTGTAAAGGCTGTGCCGTCGTTGGCATCAACAATCCTGTAAATTCGGTCACGGTTGTGGTGAAAAGCATCTACATGGAATTCGTTATATACAAATAATAACAGGAGTGACGACAAAGCGAATGCCGTAGCCAACCCGACAATATTGATTGCTGCATAACTCTTATACTTTAGGGCTTTCCGGTAAATGGCTTTCAATGTATATATCATGTTTTTGATGTTTTAAATATCTGATTTTGATTTGTTCTATTCATACCTCAGCGCCTCCACCGGGTTCCGAGTGGCCGCCCGCCAGCTTTGCCAGCTCACCGTCAGCAATGCAATGGTCAGCACCAGCAAGCCCGCCAGGGCAAATATCCACCAACTAAGCGTAGTTTTGTAAGCAAAGTTCTCGAGCCATTTGTTCATGAAATACCAGGCAATAGGTGTCGCAATAACTAGTGCAACCAAAACCCACTTAATGATTTTCATATTCAACAGCATAACTATCTCTATAGCTTTTGCACCGCAAGCCGCTTTCCGAATTCCTATTTCTTTTGTACGCTGCTGTATAGCATATAGAGATAGGGCAATCAGTCCAATAACCGCAATAAATATGCTTAACAGGCAAAATGTCGTTATCAGTTTCACAAGGTGTTCCTGTTTTTTATGTTCACGATTGAAAAGTTCTCCGATAGTAACCATATCAAGTGGATATTCAGAAAACAAATCACTCCAGCATTTCTTTATATAATTCACTCCCTCTGTTTGCATGGATGGTTGTAATTTTATCAGAATATCCGTTCCTTTCTCTTCATAAACTATATAGGCATCCTCAGCGGGATTTTCAATGGAACGCCATAAAAAGTTATCACAAACTCCAATAATCTCATTCTCAGTGCCTGGCATCAGTTTCCCTACAGGGCTTTCCATATTTAACAACTCAGCCAGCGCTTTATTTATGATGCACTTGTTTGAATTATTATTTGCTATGTCACTGAATTGTTCTCCTTCCAATAAGGTTATTCCGGATATGTTCAGGTATTCAACATCGCCAGCGTAAATACTGGGCATGTACATTTTCTTTATGCCATTTTCCGTGTAATTTATCAGTACTTTGCTCCCTCCATGCATTGGTGAACCTTCGCATGCAGACACATTTGCAATAGCCGGGTATTTATGTAGTTTGCTCACAAAAAGGTTAGCTTTTTGAGCATATTCCGGTTTGAGCGAAATCTCAATAACCGATTTATCAAGGCCTATATCCATATTATGGATGTAGTTCACCTGCTTTACAATGGTTAGGGTTGAAACAACCAGGATGATAGAGGTAGCAAACTGAAATATAATGAGAGGAGAGAGGATTTTCTTTTTGACTTTTGGTAATCCGGAAATGTTAACAGATTCGGTCGATTTTTGCTTTTGAATAAACCTGGAGACAAAAAGTCCGCTCAGCAATACAATTAATACAACAATAACTATATACAATACAATTATTGAAGGGTGTAGAAATTCCGAAAGCTGATACCCGGATTCAGTAAGTCTGTTAAAAAAGAAAATGGATTTCTTTAAATAAACCAGCGCAATAGCTGTTGCAGCAGAAATCAATAAAACACACTCAGTTAACAACTGCTTGCTTAAGCGCGCTACGCCGGCTCCCAGTATTTTTTTTATTACGGTCTCTTTTATTCTGTCGGTAAGCTGGGAATATGTCAGGTTGGCATAATTGAAACAAGCCACAAGCAGTACCATAATTCCAATGAGTATTGCAATATATATGTATTGAACATTCCTGGACTTGACAATCTTTGATTCCCATAAAGGGTGAAAATAAATATTTTTCAACTCCTGTAAGTAATAACCGATTGGAATATCGCTGAAAAAGGCAGGGATATTTTCTTTGTCCTTAATTAGTTTTCTTCCAAGTTCAGCAGGGTCTGCCGACTTATCCAACAGGAGATAAGCGTAGCTGCCCATAATCTCCCTGTCAATATTCGACATAACAATATCAAAAGTCAGATGTGAATGGACAAGCGTATTATCAAATATACCTGAAATGGTAAATATTCTGTTTGTTCCGTATTGATTCATTTCAATTGATTTCCCAATCACATCTGTGTTGCCAAAATACTTTCCGGCAAATTCTTTCGACACCACCACCATCTGGTTCGTACTTAACACCTGATTCGCATTACCTGATATCAGCGGGAATGAAAAAAAGCTGAAAAAAGAAGGCGACACTTCAATAATCCTAAAGGTGGAAAAGTAGTTGATTTCACCTATTTTGATCTTGTCAATACTTTGATTACCAACCTGGCAATAATCAGCTACTTCGGGGTATGTTTTTTTAATATACTGGGGCACCCCATCAAGGATCATAGATACTTTTTTATCTTGTACCTGAGGGTGATCTGAAATGAGCCCGTAAATTCGCTTATAGTTTTTGTTGAATCTGTCAACATTTACTTCATTGTAAACAAAACCTACAATATAAAAGGAACAAACAAGGCCTAACGTAATACTTAATACGATAACCAAAGAAATGAACTTTCTTCTCAGAATGCTTCGTAAAGCCAGCTTTAGGTTACTTCCGGACATATGTATGGCCTATTGATAAATTTTCTACTTCTTTCTCAATGATTTAACAATCCACCAACCCAACGATGTTTTGTTGGCAAATTCTATTCCAATTTTCTATTCATCAAATATTCAATGTGCTATCTGGTAATTCTTTTTCTTATAATGTCCAAACTTTTTACAGCTTAGTCGAATTATTTGACAGATAACATCAACCCGGGTATAACGGAGTGCACGTCAGATACCGGTATCCGGGTGAAAATAAAACATATACCTGTAACTGCCCCTGGCAATGCAAATGCCGGTTATTCAACAATCTGGCATGATCTGCTAATTTAAGCGGAATGGATTAATATCAGTAATTTGCTAATAGCATATTCAAATTAGCATTTTTTTGGAAAATAACTTGTACGTACAAGTAAATTTTCATATCTTTGAAGCCTTGAGTGAAACCTCTAAAATGAAAACCATGCAAAAAGTACTTCAGCTCTTAATTATCCTGTTTTTCCCAACAATTTTGATTGCCCAATCGGGAAAAGTATTCGACAACCTTTCGATGAAAAGTACATTGTTGAACAGCGAAAGAAAGTATGCTGTTTATTTACCGCCGGATTATGAAATGTCTGAGCGAAGCTACCCCGTTTTATACTTACTTCATGGTGGCGGTGACGACCAAACCGGCTGGGTACAATTTGGCGAAGTCTTACACATTGCCGATAAAGCCATTAGCGAAGGCATCGCAACGCCAATGATTATTGTAATGCCCGACGCGAACACAGGTCAGAAAGGTTATTTCAATTCAGTAAAAGGGGATTTTCCATATGAAGATTTCTTTTTCAAAGAATTTGTGCCTTTTATTGAAAAGGAATACAGGATCAAAGGGGAAAAACAATACCGGGCTGTTGCCGGGTTATCAATGGGAGGCGGTGGTTCTTTTATGTATGCGTTGCACCATCCCGAACTTTTTTCATCGGCTTGCCCTTTGAGTGCAGCTACCGGTCCGTTATCGTTAAAGGATACAAAAGACTATCTGGAACGGTTTTTCACCAAAAATAACACGGATCAGGAAATAGAAAAATACTACCAGCAATACAGTGCTTTAAATTTAATTGAAAAAGTACCGGTAGATCAAATAAAATCAGTCAGATGGTATATTGATTGTGGTGATGATGATTTCTTATATGAGGGTAATTCGCTTATTCACATTGCCATGCGAAAAAAAGAAATACCCCACGAATTTCGCATCAGGGACGGAGGGCATACATGGACATACTGGCGTTCAGCATTACCCGAAGTATTAAGCTTTGTTTCTCAGACCTTTCATCAGCGCTGATCAATATAATAAAAAGCAGATCGACGGATATATGTTGAAATACCAAAAAATATACAGCGACCTGAAAATCCTGATTCAGCAAGGTT
>CAZYHL010000094.1:6199-7225 GCA_964646795.1 uncultured Syntrophomonadaceae bacterium | reverse complement strand
GGCATAAGGTTTCAAAGCCTTTGTAAGGGCTGTTCCCATTGGTGGTGTGTATGATCAAGGTTTCATTTTTGGGTGGAGTCCATTGGTTTTCAAAAAAAACATCCCTTAACACCTCATCCCCGTGAAAATACCTGCTGTTGGGAGCCAGAATCCTGGTAATCCTCCTGTCCCAGTCAGTACGGCCAATTAAGTTTTTGCAGTTTTTCAGGTTTTTTATTTCCCGTTGCTTCATCTTTTCAAACAACAGATAGCTTTTTTTGAAACTTCGGTAAAATGGGAAGTCATAAATTCTGTTGAAATTCCACGCTCTTGTTTTTATGAATTCCTTTCCAAATCCGGACAAAAACTTGTGATGACAAACAGTAATATTTCCTTGGATTGAAACTACCACGGGTATATCCGTTTTTCCAATTATAGATCCAAAAGAATTTTCAGTCCCGTGAATGTGAATTAAATCAGGCTTTACTTTCTCAATAATACCAAGGTAGGTGGACAATTCGTCCTCATCTTTTATTTTTATTGAAATCCTTTCTTTCAACCAGGACCTTTTCCAGTTTTTTGGCACAATCGGATGGTAGTTTATTCCAAGATGAACGAAAGGTTCTAAAGGTTTTGGGAAGCCAAAGGCCAAATGCAATTCAACTTCTTTGCCGATTAATTTATCCAGCGATTTAATCCAACCACCGCCCAAACCATCTGATTTAATTGCCTCGGCTCCTGATCCGGGAGTGTTTGCAAACCAAAGGATTCTCATTTCAAATTTATTTTATTTGCACTTGTGAAAACCCCGTAACCAATACCTAATACACCCATGCTCAGCAAAGCATAGCCTGGCAAAATCTGGTATTGCCCGGTTAAGCTTAAAACAATGGTGGTTACAATTGCCATGGAGAAAAGCGGCACAAGCATTGGATTCAATTTAGGAAGAGACAAAACTTTTCTTGCTGTAATGACAATGTATACCAAACTAAATCCTAATACTGCACCTGCAATGATCCCGTATCTTCTAATTAATTCAATAAAGGT
>CAZYHL010000094.1:0-6183 GCA_964646795.1 uncultured Syntrophomonadaceae bacterium | reverse complement strand
CTTTCAGCGCGATTTGAAAAAGTCGCAACAATATCGGGCATTTCAGGAATTGGAAAAAGGTGCTTGTAATCAAGGATTTGGTAAAATCCCCCGGCCCAATACGGTGCCCTGTCCTGGAAAAACTTCCAGTGAACCCAGGTTCTTAAATCACTTAAGTTTGTAATACTTGTTTTTTCAGGCATATAAATTCCGCCCACATTCATATAACTATTAATGCCATATGCGTATAAAACAATGATTAAAACGAAAGGCAATATCCCAGTGGTTTTTTGAATGATGTTGGTTTTTCCATTTAGATAAAGAAAAACAATAAAAAAGGAGGACGCGCTGATAAATAAGGTTGTAAGCGTTGACTCTTCCGAAATGGTTATTACAGATAAAAACGCAAATATTGATATAGCCAGCAAGAGGAGATTTTTTGACCTTAGGGTAATGAAAAGAGCCAGAGATGAGGAAAATAAAAAAGTAAATCCAACCACGATTCTTGTAAATTCTATCGTCTTTTTTAGATATAAAACAAAGACAATAAATAGAGTTGTATAAATTACAATTATTACGTTCCTTGTAAGGGTTTTACTAATTAATATCCCATAAAAAAAGGCAAAAAACGAAAGATAATACCCTGTTTGTGCTACAGCCACAGGCGGGTACATGTTATGTGTAAAAATGTATTCCCCTACAAGCCAAATAAAAACAGGAAGCAGACCTATTAAAACCCAGAATAAGCCTTTAAGCCCCAAGTTAAAAAGTGCTTTATATTTATAAATACTTAAAATACCAAAGCTTAAAAAAACCACAGAAAAAGCAGAGGTTTCTGATGCACAATGCAAAATCAAAGCTGGGAGATACCTGGCATCGCATTTTAATACCATATAAACAAGGTAGGGGGCCATGGCAAATATATATATACTTCCACCAGTTTTATAGCCAATTACCAAAGAAAAGAAACCAATTAGGGAGTGAACAATAATACTGATTGTTTCTTTGGGAATTAAATAATTTATCCTTCTTTGCTTATTCACTTATATTCTCAATTAGTTTAACCCATTTTGGGGCAGTATTTTCAAAAGAAAACTTTTCAGCACCTGCAAGCGCGTTTTTTGAAATTTGGGAAATGAATCCCCGGTTATCCATTAATTTTTTCAATGTAGATACATAATTGTCTACGTTCCAGGGTTCGACAAGAAAACCAGTTTTCCCTGACTCAACAATATCCCTCAAAGAAGCATACGTATTAAATGCAACAGGTACAACGCCCATGGTCATTGCTTCTGTTATTGTTAAACCCCAGCCCTCAAATAAAGATGCCATTAGGAAAATTGAGGCATCTTGGTAAAATGGTTTAACATTGGCGAAAAATCCTTTAAAATGAACCCGTTCAATTTTCTTCTCCACAACATAACTTTCAATTTCTTTCCTTTGGCCTCCATCCCCAACAATAATAAACTCCCAGTCTGGATAATCTAGCAAAATCTCTTCCCAAATTTTTACTAATAATTTTACATTTTTTATTTTTTCAATTCTTCCAACGTAAAGTAATTGTTTCTTCTTTTTTAATTCTTCATTGGCGTTGATTTCAATGGTTATAGGGTTATTTATAGAAACTAATTTCCTGGTTTTGCTTATTCCGGAAATCTTTTGAAACTCTTTAAAAAATTTATCCGACAGAAGAACATAATGCGTTGAATTTCCATATTTAATTTTCCGTCTACTTCTTTCGCTAATGAATAATTTCATCCAAAAATACGGGTATAAAGCCTTAATTAAAGCCTCCTTTTCTAAACGAAAAAAAGAAAGATTTTTATTCGTTGCCCTTATTCGAGTCAATGCCGCCAAGGGACTATTATGCTCCACGGTTATTATTGGAATTTTAAGTCGTTTATTGGCCGAAAAAAGGGGAATGTGAATATTGGCATAGCAATCTTGAAAAATTATAACATCTATTTTTTCTTTTTCAAGGATTGTGTTTACAAAATTTTCATTTTGCTCAGAGTTGAGATTTTTTGGGTCTGGAATTTTTAATAGCTCAATATTAGGGTTTATTTCACTTTTCAGTTGGTCTTCATTTTCTTGCAGATAGGAAATTACGCTTACCTTCCAATTTAAGTTTGTAACAAAATAATTTCCGTAGAGAGTGGTTAGCTTTTCAATTCCCCCAAACCCAGGATACCTATAAATATAAAATAGTACATGCTTCACTGCAAAATTCCTTACGCCTTTAATGCTTTTCTCAAAAAGTTAAGGCTGATTTCTCTTTCTTTTTCTAATAGTTGATTAACACTATTGTAGTCAATTTCCGATAAGGATAATTTTATTTTTTTTTCAGGATAAATCAGCCTTTCATTTAAGCCTAGCTTTTCGGCCAAATTAATCATTCGGGCATTTCTATCGTTTTTGTTAAGCAAGGTAAAGAACGGTTTTTCGTAAATGATTGAGAAAGCAGTTCCATGAAAGGAATTGGTTACAACAAAAGAAGCATTTTTAAAAAGGCCAATAAACTCGCGTGGTCCAGCCGTTGAATAAACCGTGTATTTGGAATAAAGACGATCTCTAAAAAACCCAATTCTCAAAACATCAAAGCCCGTTTTTTTCTTAAGGTGTTTGCAAATCTCTTCCGTTGGTTCAGGATCACCCAAAATATTAAACAGCAAAATGTATTTCTTATTCTTCCATTTTTTAGGCGTTTTTTCAATTTTATCCCATTCATTTTTATGAAGGAGAAAAGTTGGATCTAACACAATTTCAACTTCGCGGTCGATTAGGAATTTAATAATTTCAGCCCCGGTTCCTTCTCTAACAGAAAGGAAGGAAAATTCTTCAAGGTGTTTTTTATAAAATTCTTCATACTTTGTTGGTAATGTGGGACTTCCAAAGCTTGCTGCATAGGACACTTTTTTTTTACAATCAGAAACAAAATCAAGTAAATAAGCGGAATCTCCCTTTGAAATTACCGGATTCCAAACCTGATCACTCCCAGTGATTATTAAACCATATTCATTTTCGGCTTGTTTTATATTTGCTTTATTAAACTTTCTGCTTGACAAGACCTGTTGTTGACCAAGAAAGTCTTTAAATCTTTTTCTGCGAATATCTTCAGAGCCTAAGGAAAGAAGGTTTAGGATAAGGTTATATAATTGAACTTTAAAGCTTCCCGTTGATGGTTTATTAAACCTTTTTCCTTTCCCAATATCTCCATAATCAATTAATTCACCCTCTAACCCAGGTAACTTCCTTATTATTTGGGTTAAAGCATAAGCTTGTAAGGCAGCTCCATAACTATAAGCTCTGTGAAATGTGAGAATTCCGACTTTTTTCATCGCACCGTTAATATTTGGTTAATATTTAAACGTTTTGATGTAGCCAATTTAAATTTATCTGGCACATTTCCACAAGCTAGAATCATAATAAACACCTCAGATTCGGGTATTTCACACAAAGTTCTCAAAGCAGATTCTGCTTCAATGGAAAAGTTGCAGTTTAAAATGCAGGTTCCAACTTTGAAAAAATGAAGGGAATAAACAAGATTCATTCCAAAAATTCCACCATCAATAAAAGGGGAGTTTCTTTCAGTAATGTTTTTATATACTCCGAGTTCAGCTGTAACAACAATAACTTTGTCTGCTAAATGGCCAAATCCACGGTTTCCGTTTTGAAAGGCCAATATTTCTTGAACCTTTTTTTGATCTTTAAAAACATAAGCGCGGCTTGTTTGCCTGTTGCACGAGGAAGGTGCATTCTGGGCCAATTTTATGGCTTTTATTAAAACTGCGGTGTCCAAAGGTCCCGAGTAATTTCTTAAACTATGACGGCTACTGGAAAAAACTTCAAAAGTAGAGTTTATATCTTTGAAGTATTCATCTTTACTAATTTCAATTTGTTCTGTTTTCTCAAAAAAAGGTATTCTTTCAATAAGTTTTGTAATCCTCAATAACAAATCTTGGTTTCCGGAATTTTTGTTTAAATGCACATCCAAATACTCATTTAAAACGCTTATGGCATGCAAAAACATTTCATCTTTTTGATTTAATTCTTTTTCCAAGTATTCGAAACAAAGATTAACTAGGTTGTTTACGGTGGCAATCCCAAAACCATACCTCATATTTGGCATCGTTAATCCTTTTTCAACCACATGGCATTCCTGGGCGATACTAGCAATTATTTTTATTGGTTTGTTGTTTTGAGAAATAATTCCAGAATGTTTAAAATACCTCTGTTGGTCATTTTTAAAAAACTTTTCATCAATCCTTTTTTTTCTTTCTTGATTAATAAAGTTTTTCATTTGAATCGGCAAAAAGCTACCGATTAATTTTTTAATGCTTTTCATTTATTTAAATTTTATATTCTTTATCTTATTTAATGCAAACGTGCGTTCATTGGGCGTCAAGCCAATAAAAAAAACAAAAATTGTGGTGACAAGAACTGATGTGATTGAGGATATAAAAAACCGCAAAACACCAGATTCCATAAATCGTATTATTAAAAACGGGAAAACTGACGAGCAAATAGCGATTAGAAACACCTTTAACAGGACCTCTTTTACAAAAATTCCTGAGGGAAAGTGGATCATTCCCTTCAAAAGAAAAAGCCTTGCCCCTAACATTAAAAGGGCAATTATTATTTGAACAACATAAGTGATTTGAGGCTTAAAGCCCAATCTCAATGCAAGGTATGCCAATGGAAAATTCAAAAACTGTAATCCACCAACAATGATCTGATATTTTTTAATATTTCCGGTTGCAAGCATTGCAGTAATTAATGGCCCCGATAAAGTATTAATTATTATGTAGATTATGGATAGCCGTAAAAAAACTACTGTGTAATCTGGCACCTGGCCTAGCCAAAGGAAAAGTATGGTGTGGGTTTCGGCTAATATCGGCAAAGAGAGGAAAAAAATTAAAAAAAAAGAGAATTTTGAGCCTCTAAACAAAAATGAATTTACAGCCAAACCATCTCCAGCAGCATAGGACTTGGTAATTTGGGGGTTAAGAGCCATCATAAAATTTGTAACAAAAGCTGAAACCACTGTTTCCACTTGCCTGGCGACACCCCTGGCAGCATTTATTGTCACGCCAAAAAAAATGTTAATAACAACACTAACCCCTTCTTTCATTAATACCCCAGAGCCTACACCAAAGAAATTCCAGCCGGCAAAGAAGAAAATTTTGTTAAACATTTCCTTATCCCAAATAAATTGGTACCTTGTTTCCGGAAAATGGTTTCTGCAGTAACTTGCATAGATTGTGCGAATAGTTAATGAAACCACAACAACTAAAATTGTGTAGGTTTTAAGTTTATCAAAGGGGATCACAACTAATGCGAGAACAATTGCCAGTCTTAGAAAGGTTTCCAAAATGCTAATAATTGAAAAAACTTTCATTCTTTCATATGCAATTATTGTGGCATTATAAGGTGTTGAAATGAGATTTATAACAAAAGCAAATAAAGAGCCATGAAAAACCCAGTTGGCAGCATTCATTCGCTCAGGGGGGATGTTCATTTTATTATTTAGGAACCACAAGCCAACGGTTTCAGCAATGATAACAATTCCTAATCCAAGAATTAAATAATTTGTCAGCGAAAGAGAAAAAACTTTTTCTAACTGTTTTTCTTGTTTTTTCCCTAGCTCAAAGGTTATAAATCGTTGTGTTGCTGAATTTAAACTTCCACTTATTAAGGCAAACATACTTACGACACCACCAACCACACTGTAAATACCGAAATCTTCAACTCCCAAAGTGTTTAGAACGACTCTTGAAGTATAAAGGGAAACTGCCATGGAAAACAGCATCCTTACATAGAGCATGGCTGTGTTCCTGGCAATTCGGGCATTATTGGTATTCAAAGAAGAGAGAGGTTTGAAAGTTAAATTATACTACTACCAGTAACATGCACCCTCTACCTGGCTTGCGTTTTTTGGTGTTTCAGATTGATCTGGGCGCACCCAGTGTTCATTCATAAAGTTGGTGAATGGCTGGAAAGGGTCATCCTCCCACCGCCTTCCCCGCACCCCGAACAATAATTGGGTTGCTCCTGCCAAATGCACCGCTTTTTTCCCCATTCGTTTTACGTGAGCTGCAAGAGGGAAACCATAAGCCCCGCAACCTATTATGGCAATGTCAAAATCCCTTTTGTTAATTTCGCCTTTCATCCACTCTAAAGCATCAAACCAGTCAGAAAACTCAG
>CAZYHL010000093.1:5282-7322 GCA_964646795.1 uncultured Syntrophomonadaceae bacterium | reverse complement strand
CCAAAGTAACCCGGCCAATCCAGCAAAATGTTGTTGTAGATGTCAAGAATGTAGACCCGAATAAAGTTGTTAAGAAGCTGATTAAAGTGGAATCCGTGGTGGGAGAAAACTCCGCCCAGATCCAGGTGAAAACAGATTTGCGCCTGAAGCATGGCCATTCAGGCCACAATGATGGTTATTCAGACCACAAGGACGGTCATCCAGATCACAAGGACGGTCATTCAGACCACCTGATAGTGCAAAAAATAAGGGTCCTTGACAGCAGAATAGCAGATATTACTACCAACGTGATTGATGGAAAGGTAGTGGTAGAAGGGACCTTAATAAAACACCTGCTTATTGTGGACTTCAGAGGCTCAATCGTAGAAAAAACGGTAGAGGAGAGGTTTACCGCCTTTGTGGAGGTACCGGGGGCTGCTCCTGGAATGAACGTTCACGTTTTTCCCAGAATCGAAGATGTGAGCCATACGATCAGCGATGAAGGAAGATCGGTTACCCAGATAGCCATTCTGGACATATTCGTTAAGGTTACAAAAACGCTGCAAATCAATGTAGTAATAAATGTAAAAGGCGTAAGTCTGCGCAAAGAATTGCTAAAACTGGCCCAGGTGGTAGGAGAAGGAACAAGCCAGCTGTCGCTGGTAAAAGAGATTGATTTTAACGTGCCGATCAAAAGGGTTATTACGCCGCCCCGTTCGGAAGTCCGGGATATCTCCAGCCGCATTATTAACGACAAGGTAATTGTTGAAGGAGTGCTCCATAAAAACATACTCTTTGTGGAAGAAAGAACCGACAAGATTCTGGATATCGTGGTGGAAGAGCCCTTCCGTACTTTTGTCGATATCCCCGGCGCCAGGCCAGGCATGAATGTGCAGGTATATCCTAGAGTAGAACTGGTTACCTTCGATTTTGAACCGGGAGACAAAAAAGCCAAGCAAACGGCGATACTGGAGGTTTTCGTAAAAGTAACCGAATTTGTCCAGCAGGAAGTGGTAGTAGCACAAAAAGCTGTCGAAGACAGAGAAGAGAAAAAAGCCAGCGTGAAAATCTATATCGTCAAGAAAGGAGATACTCTTTTTGAAATAGCCCAGCGCTTCGGTATCAGTCTCGATGCTTTAATAGCAGCAAACCCGCAAATAGAAAATCCGGATTTAATTTTTCCGGGGCAAAAAATCTTCATCCCGCAAAAACACACCAAGCCGCCTTCGAAACCGCGAATTTACATTGTCCAGCCGGGAGATACCATGTTTCTCATAGCTCAACGCTTCGGCGTCAGTCTCGATGCTTTAATAGCAGCAAACCCGCAGATCCCGGATCCCAACCTTATTTTCCCGGGCCAAAAAATAAATATTCCCTAACAGCTTTTATGAGGCTGCCGGGTAAAGTTGCCGGCAGTTTTTTTATGCTATAATTTATTTTGTTAACAAAACTTAGAACTATGTTAAAAAAAATTAAAATTTGGCCTGGGAGTTTGTCCGACAGTCCCAACTTTGAGGGAGACACGCCTGGCAGGAGATAGCGTTTTTGCCTGGATGACAATCCTGGAGTAAGATAGTAAGAAAACAAGAACTTACAAGGGGAGGAAGAGTATGAATTGGAAAACAAGAATTCTAGCTATTTTTATCCTGGTGACCGTTTCCTTCTCCAGCATATTTGTTCCGTCTGCTAAAGCATCGAACAGGCAGCCTTGTGCTTATCGAGCCTACGAAACGGCGGGACTTACATATGCAACCATGTACCGTAACCGTAACTGTAACCAATCCCTCGAGGTCAATGCTTGTGCTGCACTAAGGCAGCGGCAATTACGGCAAAAATACCTGCTTGTTCAAATTAGTTTTAAAGATACAATAAGTAAGCTTGCCCAAAATTATAATGTGAGCCCTTTACAGTTGATTATTGAAAATAAGTTGGTTGCTCCTTTTTGTCTTTATCCGGGGCAAAGGATCAAGGTGCCGCTGAAAATAGTTTTAAGGGCAAGAAAACCTCAAGAAGCTGAGGCTAAGCCAACCGAGGACGAATCTAAACGATCGGAGCAGCCGA
>CAZYHL010000093.1:0-5182 GCA_964646795.1 uncultured Syntrophomonadaceae bacterium | reverse complement strand
CCCAGCCTAAGCCGGAGCAGCCGACCCAGCCTAAGCCGGAGCAGCCGACCCAGCCTAAGCCGGAGCAGCCGACCCAGCCCTCATTTAATCTTAAGGCTGAGGAAGCTAGGATGCTGGAGCTTGTAAACCAGGAAAGAGCAGCCGCAGGCGTGCCGCCTCTTTCTTTGCAGCCGCAGTTAGCTGAAGTTGCCCGCATCAAGAGTGCCGACATGGTTGCTCAAAATTATTTCAGTCATCAATCGCCAACTTATGGTTCACCCTTTGACATGATGCGCTATTTCGGCATTTCTTACCGGTTGGCGGGAGAGAATATAGCATTGGCGCCTAACGTGGATATGGCTCATAGCGCCTTGATGAATTCCTCCGGCCATAGAAAAAACATTTTAAACCCCGATTATACCTATATCGGCATTGGTATGGCCGAGGGTTCCCGGGGACAATACTTCACTCAAATGTTTATCAGGCAATAGTGTAAACAGTAGTCAAAAATTTGTTTTTTTAAGTCAAGGCAAGCTGATTTTAACAGACATACTTTTAGACGCGAAGCAAATAATAAAAAGGCACAAGTGTTTACCTACAAAAGGAGGTATACAAGCGTGCCAAATAGGAAGCAAATGATGTCTGAAAAACTAAAAATGGAATTGGCGGACGAACTTGGTGTGGGTGATATTGTTCGACGGGAAGGTTTCGGCGCCGTTTCTTCCCGTGATTGCGGCAATCTTGTCAAGAAAGCTATTGAAAGAGCCGAAAAACTGTTGGATCATTAAGGCAGAAAGAGATTAGTAAGGGTATGCAATAATGCATACCCTTACGTTGTTTTAAGCAGGATAATAAAGGAATATGCGTCTTAATGTTGAAATTCTTATTCTGTTAACTCCATAAAATCCATAATTTTTTGCCTGGAAGATTAAGGACAACTAGTGTAGTAAGGAGGGAGAAAAGAAATGAAAAAAATCAAAGAATTAGCATCACTTCAGGAAGTTGATGATATAGTAATTGACCCCGAACGGAAACTGTATTCCGCTACCCACGAGGAAATATTGGCAGGGCTTACTACCGACATCTATTTTATCAGGGCAAAGGAAATCATCAAACATTCCAAACTTCAAGACACCATTGTTGCTGCGGAAGTCTTTGCTAATAACCGGGGAGTATTGGCGGGCGTTAAGGAAGTTATTAATTTATTTAAGGAAAAGGAGATTGAAATCTTTTCCATGGATGAAGGCGCGGCCTTTGAAAAGAAAGAAGTCATCATGGTCCTGAAAGGAAAGTACAGTGATTTTGCCGTATTCGAAACAGCCCTGTTGGGCATATTGGCCAGCTCTTCGGGCTGGGCTGCGGCAGCCAGGGAAGTTAAAGAAGCTGCCGGGGGTTTACCGGTATATTGTTTCGGGGCCCGCCACCTCCATCCCGCCGTGGCTCCCGTAATGGAAAGAGCGGCAGTAGTAGGGGGCGTCGATGGCTGCAGCTGTGTATTGGCTGCAAAGCTTTTAGGTCAAGAGCCTGTAGGGACAGTACCCCATGCGGTATTTCTTATCGTAGGTGATACCGTAAAGGTAGCTAGGGCTTATCATGAAATCATGCCCCAAAATAGTCCCCGTATTATCCTCGTTGATACCTTTAAGGATGAAGCGGAAGAAACCTTACGCGTAGCGGGAGTCCTTGGCAAAGACCTTAACGGAGTCAGACTCGATACTCCCGGGGAGAGGGGAGGGGTTACACCGGATATGGTGCGAGAAATCAGGATAAGGCTGAATAAGGAAGGTTACGAGCACGTAAAAATTCTTGCTTCCGGAGGAATCACAGTTGATAAAATAAAAATCCTGGCGGAAGCGGGAACCGACGCTTTCGGTGTGGGCAGTTATATAGCCAGGGCCCCTGCTATTGATATGACTATGGATATTAAAGAAATAAACGGCCGGGAAATTGCCAAACGAGGCCGTATTCCCGGATTGAGAGATATTTCGAGGTTGAAAAGAATAAATTAATTTTGAGCCCTTGGGGCTCTTTTTTTTGTATTATTTTCAAGCGTCATGGAAAATTAATAAAAACAAGGTGGAAAGCATATTGAAAAGTAACGAAAAAGGTAAATTGGTATTAATAGGAGGGGGAGAAGACAGAAAGGGCGACAAGCTTATCCTTAAAGAAATAGTGCGTTTGTCTGGCGGGAGTAGGGGAATAATAGCTTTATTTACGGCAGCTTCCCAAGAGCCGGCCCAAGGTATAAGAGACTATGAGCAGGCTTTTCTGGAACTGGGGGCGGAAGAGGTGTTTGTCTTGCCGGTTAACAATAGACGGGAAGCATCAAACAGAAATAATATCGACTGCCTTTCCAAGGCCACGGCTCTTTTTATGACAGGCGGGGATCAGTTGCGGCTTACCAGTATTTTGGGTGGGACTTTGCTTGAAAAAGAACTTCATTCACTGTATCAAAAAGGCCGTCTGGTCATTTGCGGTACTAGCGCGGGAGCTTCTGTCATGAGTGATACCATGTTGGTGGGAGGAGAAGGAGAGGAACCCCCCAGAAAAGAAGGAATCGCTATGGCGCCGGGCTTGAGATTTCTCAGCCGTGCGGTAGTCGACCAGCATTTTGCACAAAGAGGGCGCATCAACAGGCTCCTAACGGTTCTGGCTCATAATCCCGGTATCCTCGGCATAGGTATTGATGAAAACACGGCGGTCATTATCCGGGACGGATGCTATTTGGAGGTAATAGGGGAGCAGGGAGTTACTCTTTTGGACGGACGTACCATTGAAGCTGCTAATGTCACCGAACAAGCACCCGGCAGGGCCCTGGCAATTACGGGTATCACTTTGCATGTATTAAAACACGGCTGCGGTTACAATCTGGCGGACAGGAAACCGTTGCCGCTTTAAGGGGGATAACAAGTTTCTTTTTGTAAGTTTTAAGACGGTGTTTGCGGATATTAAGAGGAGGTAAATATATTAATGGAAATCACGGGATTAAAGGCTTTTCCCGGCAGAAACATATACAGTCACAACCCTGTTCTAAGGATTGAAGTGGATTTGATGGAATGGGGGCAGAAAGACAGCCGGCTGCTGACGGCTTTTCAGGAGAGGCTGCTTACTCTGCTGCCCGGTTTAAATGAGCATCATTGTTCACGAGGGGAAAAGGGAGGATTTGTGGAGAGACTTCGGGAAGGCACTTTTTTAGGCCATATTATTGAGCATGTCTTGTTGGAGATGCAGTACCAACTAGGTTCTGAGGTAAATTATGGTAAAACCCGTTACCTTGCCAACGACAGAGTGGAGATAATTTTTGAATATGCCAACAAGGAAACAGCTGTATTTTTGGCACAGGAGGGAATAAAAAGCATCAATTCGCTATTAGAGGGGAAGCAAACCGATTTTAGAAAAATAATGGCCCGGGCGGCAGAAATAATGGCCGGTAATTCCCCGGGTCCCAGCACAAGCTCTATTTTAATGGCCGCGGCCAGAAGGGGAATACCATATTATTTTATCAGAGAAGGGAGCAGTCTTGTCCAACTGGGTACCGGCAGGTATGCTAAAAGACTCCAGGCAACCTTAGCCGAGGAGACGTCTTGCCTGGGCGCGGATCTGGCCGAGGATAAAGGTGCGGCAAAAGAGTTGCTAAAATCCTGTGGCATCCCTGTGCCGGAGGGAGAAGTAGTCAAGCAAACCAGGCAGGCTTTGACGGCAGCAAAGCTGATAGGCTACCCCTTGGTTGTTAAGCCGCTAAAAGGCAACCAGGGAAAAGGTGTTTCCTTAAACATTGGCGGCAGAGACGAATTACTGAAGTCTTTCGCTCTGGCCAGGCGCTACTCTGCCGCTGTCCTTGTTGAAAGACAAGTTTTTGGCAGGCATTATAGGGTCCTTGTCGTTGGCGGAAAGGTAGTGGCGGCTTCGGAGCGGATTCCGGCATATGTTATAGGGGACGGCAAAAACAGCATAAGCAGACTGGTAAAAAAAGAAAATAGCAGCCCCCTGCGGGGGGAAGGACACGGCAAACCGCTGACAAGCATAAAACTTGATGCGACAGCCGCAGCTGTTTTAGCCCGCAACGGGTATGGCTTTGAAAGCGTTCCGCCTGCGGGAGAGCAAGTTTTTTTACGAGATAATGCCAATCTGAGTACAGGAGGTGTTGCCCATGATGTTACGGACTGCTTGCACCAGGAAGCAGTCGCTATTTGCCTGCGTGCCGTTTCCTTGCTGGGCCTTGATATAGCAGGTGTTGACCTGGTAGCTCCGGACATTTCCCTTCCCTTCGCCGCCAGCGGCGGCATGATAATTGAAATAAACGCCGCCCCGGGCATTCGCATGCATCACTATCCTCTGGTTGGGAAACCAAGGGATGCGGCTGCCAGTATTGTTGATTATTTGTTTCCTCCCAACGAACCTTTTGAAGTACCCCTATACAGTGTGACGGGAACCAACGGAAAAACAACCACTACCCGCTTGATTGCCCATATTTTATCCTTGGGAGGCGAAAAAACTGCCTGCGCCACTACGGATGGAATTTACCTGGACGGGGAATTGCTGTTAGAAGGTGACACCACCGGGCCTGAGAGCGCCAGAATGCTGCTGATGCACAAAGATGCCGCTGCCATTGTGCTGGAAACGGCCAGAGGAGGCATCATCCGCAAAGGGTTAGGTTATGACCTGGCCCATTGTGCCGTAATAACCAATATCAGTCGTGATCATTTAGGCCAGGATGGCTTGAGGGATTTGGGAGATATTGTGCGTGTAAAATCCTTGGTAGCCGAAGCGGTGAGAAAAGACGGAGTTGTCGTTTTAAACGCCGTTGACCCATCAACGCCGTATTTGGCTGGAAATGCCGGGGGCGAAGTGGTCCTTTTCGGGCCTGCCGAAGCTCCGTATCTCAAAAAACACCTGGAGCATGGGGGTAAAGCTCTTTATCTCAGAAAGGGAAAAATTTATTGGGCCAGAGGGAACAAAGTTTTCCCTGTTGCCGGTGCTTCAATGGTTCCTTTGAGTTTTGGCGGCAAAGCTGATTACAATTTGGAAAATACCATGGCAGCCGCCGCAGCCTGTTTGTCTCAAGGAGTACAGTTATACCAAGTTAAAAAGGGGTTGGAATCGTTTCAACCGAACGGGTTTCACAACCCCGGCAGAGGAAACTTTTACTGGGTTAAAGGCAGGTATGTGCTGGTGGATTATGGCCACAATCCCGTGGCTGTGG
>CAZYHL010000092.1:0-7404 GCA_964646795.1 uncultured Syntrophomonadaceae bacterium | reverse complement strand
GGGTTGAAATCCCCCGTAAACCCCTACCCTTCCGTCGGGCCGGAACTCAGCATCCTTGACATGAAACGCCCTGATCCTTGAAGAATAGTTTTGTATGAACTGAATGTAATCAAGTTGCTGCAGCAACAGGTGGCTGGGGTCGTAGGTAATGCATGCCGCCGGATGGTTGCCTGTATGCTCCAGGAACATTTCGAAAGTGGCACCGTCGAAAAGGTCTGATCCAGGATGGAGCTCATACCCGATCGTAATGCCCTTTTCCCAAGCTAGGTTCAACACCGGCATCCATATTTTTGCCAGAGCAGTAAATGCTTCATCAATCAATCCTTCAGGCCGTTGCGGCCATGGATACATAGTATGCCAAGCGAAACCTCCCGATAAAACCGAAATATTACGTGTTCCCATTTTTTCGGAAACCCGGATGGTTTTCATCAGCTGAGCGGTTGCCCATTCGGTACGCTGTTGCGGGCTCATCCCCTTCGGGAAAAATCCCTCAAACATGGTTTCGTATGCCGGATGGACTGCCATTACCTGCCCCTGGAGGTAGGCAGCCAATTCAATCACTTCAAGCCCTTTTTCCTTTGCCCGTCCTTTCAGCTCGTCGCAATAACCAGCCGAGTCTGCTGCCATGTCAAGGTTGATCATCTTTTTCTCCCATGTAGGAATCTGGATGCCCTTGTAGCCAAGTTGTGCAACCCAGCCTGCGATTCCATCGAACGAGCAGAAAGGTTCCTGATCGCGTATGAATTGGGCAAGGTAAATGCCCGGGCCTTTGATCGTTTTCATATTCCTGCGATTATATGTTATTCTGGTTCAGAATCACCCATTGCCTGCTTTTTGCCGATGCGGAAACGGCATCCAGCACCAGCTGGCACTGGTACCCATCGTAAAAATCGGGTTTAATTTTTTCATTTTCAGCAAGTGCTGAAAGAAAATCACCGATTTCATGAATAAAGGTATGTTCCCAGCCGATGATATGGCCAGGTGGCCACCATCTGTGAATGTACGGATGCTCATTTTCGGTAACCAGAATGGTGCGGAAACCCTGGACGGAAGAATCATCTTTCCTGCTGAAGAATTGGATTTCGTTCATCCTTTCCAGGTTGAAAACAAGGCTTCCGTTGCTTCCGAATATTTCAAGCCGCAGGAAGTTCTTTCTTCCGGATGCAAAGCGGGTTGCCAAAAAGTTTCCCATTGCCCCGGATGAGAACCTTGCCATAAAGCAGGTGGCATCGTCAGCAGTGACGACCCCGTTGCCCCTTCCGTGAGGCAACCGACGTTGCCCGACAAATATATTCTCATAGCCGCAAACCGAATCAATTTCACCCACCAAAAATCTCGCAAGATCGATGGTATGGGCATTCATGTCACCATGTGCGCCGGAACCTGCCAGTTTCACATCGTTCCGCCAAACCCACGGAAATTCAGGATCAACAAGCCAATCCTGGAAATAAACGGCATTGAAATGATGGATATTTCCCAACTCCCCCCTATCAATCATTTTTTTTGCAAGTGTAATGGCAGGAATCCTGCGGTAGTTGAAAGCCACCATGTTGTTCACCCCCGACGACTCCGCGACTTTTGCCATCTGAAGGGCCTCAACTGCATTCATGGCAAGCGGCTTTTCACAAATAATGTGTTTGCCGGCCTTTGCCGCCATGATTGCAACAGGATGATGCAATCTGTTGGGAGTACAAATATCGATGATATCCAGGTCATCCCGTTCTATCAGTTTTTCCCAGGAAGTTTCAAAAGTCTGCCACCCCAGGCGATTGGTGAAATATACACCGGAATCCGGGTTTATGTCGCAGGCTGCTTTCAGCACGGGTGTGAAAGGCAGGTCGTAAAAGCGTGCCACATCGGCCCAGGCGTTTGAATGGGCACGGCCCATAAACCGGGCACCAACAATTCCTACATTGATTTCTTTTTTCATAATTGCTCTAAATGATTTCCGGATCAAAGTCAAAGATACCGGCTATCAGCTTCAATGATGCCTTGTGATGCCCCGCCATGATGATGTAATGGTGCGATACAACTTTGTCGACAAAGTTCTGCCCGTCATTAACACGGATGATCCCTCCGTTCAGGCAATCTGAATTTTCATATTGAATATACCCAGTCAATTCGGCTTCCGAAAGTGAAATCTTCTGCAGGTACGGCTGGAATTTCACCAGAGTTACCGGACCTGTTGGCAGCGTTGCATCCACGACAAGGGCATTTTCATTTACCATTGCCAGCACTCGCTTCCGCATGTTCCACGTTTCGGAAAAAACTTCAGGCAACAATCCGAAGTACCCACAATGGGCAGCCAGGATATGGTTTTCTGGATTTTCAACTTCTGGAAAGTGAGGAATTCGTTCATGAGCCAGTGCTGCCTGTCCCATTATGAACGGATAAAGGTTCGTCATAAAGAAAGGAACCTGTAAAACTTTAGCGGCCAGAATTTCGGTGAGCATGACCATCGTATCGCCCTCACACCCCCAGACCAGCCTCTCTTCACTGTAAAGCAAGTTCCAGGCAAGACACGGGGTGGTGTCACAACTTGCCGATTCGTTCAGGCAATTGATCCCCATGGCCAGGATGTTGCCTTCCTTCAGGTAATCGTTCTTCAGTTCAAGATAGATTTTGAATGCACTTAGCAACGGCTTTCCCGTAATGCTTCTGTGTTTTGATTCCCATGTGTCGATAAACTGCTGTGCTTCAGCGTCCGGAATTTGTGATGCACGTTTTCCAAGTTCCCTAAAACTGCGCTGTTCAATGGTAATCCCGTATTTTTCGAACATCTTTACCGAAGACTCTTTTTCGAGCCAGTAAAACCTTTTGAAAATGTCGGACTGCTTGCCCGTCGGCCCAGCCGGATCATCCTGGTAAACGACAAATTTGCATTGCGACAATGTCCTCCTGACTTTCAGCGCCCTGCAGACCATCTTTGTGTCTTCCAGGCTTGGAGGACAAATCGTTTGAATGCCGTTCAGCTTTAAATAATGAACCAGTTCCCAGTCCCACATATTGACAGTGCCAAATTCAGAAGTGATCACCATGATCGGCAGCGGAATTGCCTTTAGCTCTTCGATATTGTGATAAGCTTCACCCAGCATCTGTGGAAAGATGACCGCGTCGGCCACAGGGAGTTCCGATCCAAGGGCATGCGGCTGCAAAAACTCAGCCTCGGTATCCAGCAGTTTTTTGAGGATATTCAGATGTTTGTCAAAATTCCCGTCCCGGCCGGGATCAAAATATAGGGGAATCAATTTAATCTTCATAGTCGTATTTTTTTCAATTTGATGTTCAATTAATTATTTTCTATACAGAAGCAAACCTGCGGTAATTTTCATCAAATGTTCTTTTGGCAAAGCGGGCCATTTCCTCCAGTTTCTCAGGGATGATCTGCTGTGTAGCACCTATTTGGCTCACAACCATCGCACCGAGAAGATTTCCTTTTTCACATGCCTCATGGATCGGATTTTTCCGGAGCAGTGCATCGATAAAACCAGCTGAAAAAGCATCGCCTGCTCCCAGCGGATCCACTAAGGTAGTCTGATAACCCGGAGAATAAACCGGATCGCCGACTTCCGGAACTACCAGTGAACCACGCTCTTCGAGTGTGACCACACACACCTGAATCTGGTATAAACCGGCCAGTTCAATGCAGATATCCACCAAATCCGTACTCTTCAGCCTGAGAATAGCCTTTATCGCCAAGGCCTCGTGTTCGTTCAATTTCAGGATGTCGGCATTTCTTAGCGAGGCACCGATGGTCTCCTCAGAATTACACCCCTTGCGGAGGTTCATATCATAAAACCGGTAGGTACCCCTGAAGTGGCTCAGAAGCCGGCTGAGTGTCTGTCTTGAGACTGGACCGCGCTGGGCCAGGGTACCAAAACAGATGCAATCGGCCTGCCCGACCAGCTTTTCAAAATCTTCGCTCCAGGTGATGCTGTCATAGGCAACCCCCCTGATTATTTCATAATCGGGATTTTTAAGTTCATCGAAAATGACGTTGACGGTTCCCGTCGGGTATTCCGGGTTGATTTGAATATACCGGTCAGACATCTGCAAACCCGACATGGCTTCCAGTGCCTTTTTCCCGAGCATATCATTGCCGACCGAACTGATCATATAAGATTCATTCCCTAGTGAATGAATCCGAAATGAAAAATTGAAAGGTGCCCCTCCCAGGACCGAAGCATTGGGCAGCAAATCCCAAAGCAACTCCCCAAATGCCGCAATTCTGAATCTCATTTTATTGCTATTCACCTTATACAAGCCCTGCATCCGACAGTTTCTTCCAGGCGATATCGAATTCGTCCAATCCCTGTTTTGTCTGCGGGTGACTGAACATTTCAAAAAAGATATTTTCGGGCAGTGATACAACATCTACCCCTGCCCGCATGCAGTCGATAACATTTGTCCGGTTTTTTATACTTGCTGCAAGAATCTCACCGGTAAAACCATACATTTTTTTGATCCTGACAGAATCGATGATCAGGGCAATCACATCGCCACCTATTTTGTCGAGGCGGCTTAGCACAATGCTTACAAACGCAGGATTAGTCTTCAGGGCCAGTAAAACCTGATCAGGAGAAAACACCATGGTAACGTTCACCTTGATCCCTTTCTCACTCAGTATCCTGGATGCCTTCAGCCCCTCCGTTGTCATTGGGACCTTGATGGCAACATTATTCGCTATCCCGGCAATGATTTCCGCTTCCTTGACAATTTCACCGGCTTGATTCGCCACAGCTTCCGCGCTCACCGGCCCTTTCACAACACTGCATATCTCGCTTATCACTTCCCGGAATTTTCTGCCCGATTCAAGGATTTTTGCGGGATTTGTGGTCACTCCGTCCAACAGTCCCGTGTCATTGGCCTTTTTTATTGACTCAATGTTTGCCGTATCCAAAAATATCTTCATCACAGTTCGTTTTATAAATTTCATTGACAATATTCCATCAAGGTTCCGATGGTAACCCGGATGGTGTCGCCATCGCCCAATTCATCGACAACCAGGTCTGCTTCCATAAAATCTTCATCTTTCGTATAGTCATTTGAAGTAATCAGGCAGCGGAATCCCGCCCCTTTGGCAGCCAGTAATCCGTTTTGTGAGTCTTCGACGACAAAACAGTTTTGCGGATGCAGGTTCAACTCAGCGGCACAGAGCCGATAAATTTCCGGGTCAGGCTTTTTACGGGAAACGATATCTCCGGCGAAGATGCCGCTGAAACAGTCTTTCCGCTCCATGCCGAGAAGTTTTTCAATAATCAGGTTCACACTCTTCTCATTTGATGTAGAACACACGGCCAGTCTGACCCGGTTGGCAACTGCCTCATCGACGATCCGCGTGATCCCCGAACGCAACGGCAACCGGCCAGATTCGATCAGTTCCATAAACAACCTGGTTTTCAACAGGTGAAGAGCGGCAATCAATTCATTTTTGTCAGGATATTGCTTCGGCCATCCGTTCTTGTCAAAGAAATAGCGCATGCGTTCCTTGCCCCCGGCAATTTTCAACAGCTCCCTGTATTCCTCATTGCTCCACATGCGATCAATGCCCATCCGGGCAAAGGCATCGTTAAATGCAACGCGGTGGCCGTCCCGTTCGGTATCAACCAATACTCCGTCGCAATCGAAAATCAGTGCTTCCATCTTTTCTTACCAGTTCAATTTTCTAAATTCAGCCTTCTCCAGTATTTCTTTCACTCTTCCCAGGAAACCGGCACCGTAGGTGCCGTCAATAAGCCTGTGGTCGCAGGCGAGTGCAATGGTCATCACATTGCAGATGGCAATGCTGGAACCATCGGTTGTGACCTTCGGTGACGACTTGCCAACTGCGAGAATGGCGCTTTCAGGAGGATTGATGATAGGCAGAAACTGACTGATCCCGTACATTCCAAGCGTTGAAACAGTTACTCCAGTCTTCAGACCGGGTTCAATCCGGCCGTTTCTGGCATTATCCGACAACTTTTTCGTCCGTGCGGAGAGTGCCGCAAGGTCGGCTTTATCTGCATGTACAATCACCGGCACGCGCAATCCGCAGCCGGATGAGACAGCCAGACCGATGTTGACATCTCTTAAGAGGAGATAATGGTTGGAGAACACATGGGAATTCATCCGGGGAAATTCACACAAGGCCCGTGCAACTGCATAAACCACCATATCGGTAATGGTGATGCGTATCCCGATTTCCTGTTTCGATTGTTCCCTGAAGGAGATGGCCTTGTCCATCTCCACATCTGTAAACAGATAAAAATGGGGAACCGTTTTTTTGCTGAGGGTGAGTTTGTCAGCAATCAGCTGGCGCATCCGGTCGAACGGAATATCTTCAGCCCCTTCGGGCAGTGCCTGCCGTATTTCAGGCCGGCTTCCGGCTTCCGTGGAATTATTCTGAGAATCAATGCTCTCCGGCGCAGACAGTCTGATGGTCTCCAGGATGTTCCGTTTGATGATTCTTCCGTTGGGCCCGGTCCCGGTGACCGATTCAAGCCTGACGCCCTCCTTTTGCGCGATCTTTATTGCAAGAGGCGAAGCAAAAATTCTGGACCTGGCAACAGGAACTGAAACATTTGGTTCAACCATCCCTTCTTCCATGATTTCTTCACCGGCAACCAACAGGTCATCCGTTTTCTTCTCATCCGGATCGAAGGTCTCGCCCATTGTTCCAATGTAAGCGATCGGGGTTAGAACATTTACCTCTTCCTCTTCCTTCCGCAGAATATTCAGCAAAATTCCGTCAGCCGGGGCTTCGACATCAAAAGTAGCCTTCTCCGATTCCACGGTTGCAATGATTTCATCCCTTGAAACCGTTTCGCCTTCCTGCTTCAGCCATTCCCTGATAATTCCCGTCGGGATGTCTTGCCCAACAACAGGCATAATCACCGGAACCATATCGTTTAAATTACTTCGTTTTGATACATTTTACCGTTTGTAAGTCAGGCTTTGCCTTCGCTGCCAAAAAGTTTGATAAATTCCAGGATGTCGTTTTTCATGGCATCGTACTGGCGGGTTATATACCTGACAGGTTCAAAGTCTTCGGGATTCTTTGAATAATGTTCCGTAAAACTGAGGATGAACTGCCGTTTCAGCTGGGTGCTGATGTTTATTTTGGCGCAACCGAGGGTGATGCATTTTTTAAAAACGTCATCCGCCAGGCCGGTACCTCCGTGCAATGCAATAGGCATCGGCACCCTGGAAGAAATTTGCTCAAGGCGGTCATAAGCGATTTTGGGGATGCCCTTGTAAAGTCCGTGTGCTGTTCCGATCGCCGGCGCAAATAAATCGGGATTGGTTTCGCTGCAAAACAGCACAGATTTCTCAACATCAGCCAAGTGGGAATCCTCTTCAGCCACGGAAATATCATCCTCAACCCCGCCGATTTCACCAAGTTCAGCTTCCACCGAAACATTCCGG
>CAZYHL010000091.1:0-7406 GCA_964646795.1 uncultured Syntrophomonadaceae bacterium | reverse complement strand
TTCACGGGACATATTATCAGGAAATATGAGGAAGTCCTTTCGTCTGTTGTTCTCCTGGCAGCGTTTATACCGATGCTCATGGATACCGGCGGCAATGCGGGATCCCAATCGGCAACCTTGATAATCCGCGGGATAGCATTGGATGAAATCGGGCTTAAAGACCTTGCCAAAGTTATCTGGAAGGAATTGCGTGTGAGTTTCTTGGTGGGTATTGCTTTGGCTGCGGTGAACTTTGTCAGAATATATTATTTTGAAAGAGTTGATATAAGAATCGCCTCCACAGTGTGCATAAGTCTTTTTTTAACGGTGGTACTGGCCAAAGTTGTGGGTGGCTCACTGCCTATTATTGCTAAGAAGATAAGGCTGGACCCTGCGATTATGGCCAGTCCTTTGATTACGACAATAGTGGATGCGGCGGCTCTGGTTACCTATTTTTCCATAGCATCGCGGCTGTTATTAATTAAGTGAACGACCGGAGGTTTTAGCGTTATTTGCGGCAGGATAATGGACAAAGGAAGAAGGATAAAAGGAAATAATAGAGAATTAATAAATTAAGAGAGAGATTTTTGAGAGCAGGAGGGGTTGTGTTGGAAGGGGATTCCCCAGCGAGGGCACGGATTATATCCCCGTTTGGCGAGTTTGTTGACAGGAATACCGAGAAAGAATACTGTTTGCAAGAAATTAGCAGCGACAGTATCAATTTTGTCAGGCTGTCAGTTTTAATTATGGCAGCAATATTTTTACTTTTTTCCGTCCCAGACTACATTTTTTTTAAAGTCCAATTAAAATATCATATTTTTTTGGCATTGAGGCTGTTTTTTTTCATTTTGGCGATTATTTTTTATTACAGATTAAAAAAGGTAAAAGAATACGGCACCCTGGTTAAATGGATTACTGCATACGCGGTAATATGCGCGGCGATCTATCTTTTCCTAATTTACTACCATGATAATACGGGCTTTTTTATTCAATGTTTTGGCATTATTCTTATTATCCATGCAATATTCGTGCTGCCAAACAAGTGGCTCAACAATCTTATTACCTCCTGCTTGCTCATCCTCTCCTTTTTTACCCTTACACATTTCCGCTATCCGGGTGCAGTGGCAACCACCGACCTGACGGCGGCGGTTATGTACTCAATTGTATTTATCGTATTTACCAGCTTGTCCTCCTATTGGCTGCATTATTATAAGCGGATGCAGTTCCTGAAAAACAAGGAATTGAAAGTCATCGCTACCAGAGATACTTTAACGGGAATATTCAACCGGTTAAAGTTTAATGAAGAACTGGATAAATGGCTCCATCACGCGAGAAGGTATAAGACGGCGCTTTCTCTGATTATGTTTGATTTTGACGATTTCAAACATGTAAATGATACCTTTGGCCATCTTGCAGGAGACAAGGTCATTTCCGGCGTCGCCGGATTAGTCCAGGGAAAAATCCGGGATACGGATGTTTTTGCACGATGGGGAGGAGAAGAATTCGTTATTTTAATGCCCAACACCGAAGACAATGAGGCCAGGAAACTGGCTTTTCGATTGCAAAGTGCTATTGGAGATCTAGTTTTTCCGGAGGTCGGCAGTGTTACTTGCAGTTTCGGCGTAGTCATGCTTAACGAACGGGATACGGTTGATACTTTAATGTCCAGAGCGGATCAGTTGTTGTATACGGCCAAGCAGAAAGGTAAAAATATTGTTGTCAGCTGAAGGTAAAGAAGCAACCTGAAAAAAAATCAATCAATTCTCTTAAGGGGGAAAACTTTTATGGCCTTGGTACCCAGCAGAGCAGATGCCTATAGACTTTTAAAACAATACAATCAAAACGAGAGTTTAATTAAGCATGCCCTAGCGGTTGAAGCGGTAATGCTGCATTTTGCGGCTTTGCTTGGACAGGAAGACAAAGAAAAGTGGCAGGTCGTCGGCTTAATCCATGATCTTGACTATGAGTTGTATCCGGAGGAACACTGCAAGAAAACCAGGGAAATATTGATGGAAGAAAATTGGCCTGAGGATTATATCAGGGCGGTGGAAAGCCACGGCTGGAAAATTTGCACCGATGTGGAACCTGTGGCGGAAATGGAGAAAGTCCTTTATGCTATTGATGAATTAACGGGACTTATTACAGCTACGGTACTGCTTAGGCCCGGTAAAAATATTTTGGATTTGCCGGAAAAATCGGTCTACAAGAAATGGAAGCAAAGAGGCTTTGCTGCCGGAGTTAACAGGGAAATTATCGCGGAAGGGGTAGAAATGCTGGGGATGGACTTGCATAAAGTCACCGAGGAAACCATCAAGGGCATGCAGAAAGTCGCCGGAGAAATCGGTTTAGCAGGGGACTAATCATTTTTTACTGTACCTGTTGGACAGACAGGGGGGAAGGGCGCATGATTTTCGAAAATAATATTGTCAGAGCAAGAACTATTGAGGAAGCATGGCGGGAAATAATGTGGTGCTGCGTCAGAAAGGGTTATGATTACCCTGTCAGGGGCGGGAGTTACAAGGGACAACTGAGACGCCAACTGGATTATGCCGTAATTATCATCGAAGAGCCATGGACAAGGCCTTTAGCTGCCAGGACACCTGAGGGCTGCGGCATACCTGCTCCTACCAGTGAGGAAAAGATTGAGGTTTACTTTTTAAATTACCTGGTCGGAACGGACAGGGCGGAGAATGAGGATTACACGTACGGCCAATTCATCATGTCCCAGCTGGAGAAGGCAGCCCAGATTCTTAACGAGGCAGAGGGGCATACCAACCAAGCGGCAATAACCATCGGTAATCCAAATTCTATTTTCTTGGATGATCCTCCTTGCCTGAGGGTAATTACTTTCAAAAATGTTGCCGGCAAGCTGCAGATGTCGTTGTTTTTTAGAAGCTGGGATCTTTTTGCCGGGTTGCCGGAAAACCTGGGAGGGCTTCAGCTTCTGAAGGAATATCTTTTAACGCTGCTGGAATTTCCGATTGAAGACGGGCCCATCATAGCGTATTCCGATGGTTTGCATATATATGAACAGTATTTTTCCCTCGTAAATACATTAAATGTTGATAAAATCTAAAAAAACTGCAAAAATTTAATGAATGTAATATTTCTGTAATAAAGAGAGGGTAATATATAAATAACCAATCAGTAAAAAAGGTTTGACCCCCTCTTAATATATATACCTTTTTCGGCGGCTTTTCGGGCCGCTTCTTTTTTTTATTGAGGGATTGCGTTTGCAAACTGGTCTATAATTGCACCTTGAAGCCCGGTAAAAATGCAAAAATTACCGTTTTTGCCGGAGGATATTTGCCGAAGGATATCTTTTTGAATTATTATTGCTAGGTTTAGAGGAATTAAATTGTTAAGAGAGAAATAATATAATCAGGAAAGCAATCCATAAATAACCATTATTTCCGTTTAAAGAGGTGATAATGTTGAAGTTGTTCTGGTTAAGCGTTTTAATCTGGACTCTGGTTATCATGGCGGCTGCAGTTGTTGTACCCGAGGCATTTACCAAAATGGTCCTTGTTCTGGGCTGCGGCAGCGTTCTCCACCTGTTGGTCATTTATTCCAGCACTATCGGAAAAATGAGATAGGCATGTGGAGACTGTCGTTGCTGGAGAGTAAATAGGGAGAAAACCCTGGGATTGGTTGTATAACTGTTTCCAGGGTTTCTATGTTTAAAAGAGAAAGTTAGTCGTATGGAGCTGTGTTTTTGAATCTAAGATTGGCTTTAATTAACGCTGAAAGGTATTTAAAATAGTTTTCATTAAGTCTATTATTATTAGGAGATATGTTTGTTATGAAAAGATTCATTGTTGAAGATCAGTTCTGGAGCTTGTTTCCAGAAGCGAAAATTGGTATCGTCATTTTCAATGATATTGATAACACGATAAATGATACTGATAAGTACACAGAGATGCTTCGAAACGCAGAAAAGCAAGCCCTTACTTTTCTGGAAAATGAAGAATTCAGCAGCAATAAAGTGATAAAAGTATGGAGAAATGCTTTTCAAAAGTTTAAAACAAAAAAAGGCGCCAGATCATCAATAGAAGCATTGCTGAAACGTGTCCAGAAGGGACATTATATAGGTACAATCTATCCACTTGTTGACATCTATAATTCTATTTCTCTCAAGTATGCTCTGCCATGCGGCGGAGAGGATATTGATACTTTTAGTGGAGATATTAGACTGACAAAAGCAATAGGTAACGAAAAATTTGTTACCTTGGGATCCGATCACAATGAGTCTCCATACGAAGGAGAGATTGTCTACAAAGATGATGCTGGTGCCATATGCAGATGCTGGAATTGGCGTGAATCCGTAAGAACAATGCTCACTGAAAATACAAAAAATGCCTTTCTATGCATAGAATTAGTTGATGCCAATCGGATGGAAGATTTTAAGAAGGCATTAAGTGAACTGGCTAATCGCGTGGAGGAAAACTTAGGTGGCACGTATAGGATTTCAATTCTTGATATAAATAACAAAGAAGTATCGATAGGATAAATAAAGGGAGGTCAAATAAACAATAAAATAGCCCCCTAAGCTATGATAACGGCCACGGGGGCTTTTCTGGCCAAGGCTGTTTCCTTTTTTCTTTAGACACGCTTATCCTTCCACTTGTGCTTTTATCTGGTCGTATTCGTCCTGAGAAATTTTTTTAGCGCTTTTAACTAGTTTATAAATCAATGTATCGGTAAAACTTTTTTTGGCCGATTCCAGATCATATTTGTCAACAGGGTAAACTTCTGAGAGAATCCTGCGTACTTTTTCTTTCTTGTAATTAGTGATTTTGATATTAGCCTGAACCAGGATTGCTTTCGGTTTCTGGTCTTTTTCATCGTTCAGATAAGACGTTACGGGAGAATTGATTTTATAAGCTACGGCCCTATCCTCATCAAAATAATACTCACACAATCAAAAGACCTCCTTATTTGTAATAGTTTTACCTATTAATAACCATATGATTAATTTCTCCATTTTTGATATTTTCCCTTTTGCCAAAAAATATATTATCTATGCTTTTTCACCGCCGGCGCTCCCAATTCTGGTAGCTAAAGAAGCACCCAAAGCCAGGATAAATACGGCAATTCCGGTTAAGAAACCCAGCAAGGGTATAAACCTGATGATTCCCAGTATTATTACCCCCAGAGCTATTTCGCCCAGGGGACTGCCTTCACCGATAGAAAGGGCTTCCCTGATCTTGCTGCCTGCCAGCAGGGTGATGCCTGCATATCCCATGATCCAGGCAACAAACAGTAAGGCGATTTCTATTAAAACCAGGGGTATGCCGATAATTGTGACGGTCAAAAGGAGTGCCAGCGGCAAGGCAAAAAAAGTTCCCAAAAGGCCCCAGAGCAGGACTGAAGCGGTTTTATCTTTAACGGCGTTGCTGATATTATTTATGTTCTTGGGAAAAAGAACATAAACCAAGGCTGCGAGGGCAAAATGAAAAAATAAATTGATTAATCTTGTTTCCAGCCGATGCCGTGCAGCGAGGAAGGGCAGGCGGTCGAAGAAGTTTTTCATACTGTTATTTCTAATAATCGATGAAAAAGGCCCGAGGTTAAGATTGAGCCAGTTCGGCAAGCCGCCCGGGGAAAAGAGGCGATCAACTTCAGCTCTGCTCAATTCCTGTTCAACAGTAACGGAAGCTGCCTCGGCCCCTGCCGCCAGGTAGTACAATCCCTGCCCTATCCGGACTTCCCCCTTGACAACGGCGCCGGGATTTAGTTCTAAAATCCCTCGGGTGAGGTTAATGTTTCCTGCTACCGTTCCGTCAATCTGAAGCATTTTTCCGTTACTTATAATGTTACCCAATACTTCTCCAAAAACATCCAAGTTGCCCAGTTCCACCGCAACATCCCCGCCCACGGTGCCGTTGATAGCTACGGAACCCACGCCTGCGTTCAGATTCCCGCCGACAATGCCGTTAACAACAATCTCACCCATATTGTTTGTTACATCCCCGGAAACATTGCCATGGATGAAAACCTGCCCCATGTTTATCTCTACATTTCCATTCACGTCCCCATGAATAACTGTTTTGCCCATGTTGTTTTCTATGTTGCCGTTAACAAGACCAGATACTATCAATTCACCCATATTGACGGTTACGTCCCCCGTTACTGCTGTTCCCGAGGGAATTTCCAAACTGCCGGCTGTTTTGGTAATATTGCCTTCATGAACATTTTCCCAGGCGGCGGCAGTACTAAAAGTCGTAAGGATTAAAAGAATGAGAAGCAGGGCGGTATTAACATGTTTCATCATTCCGGACTCCTTCCGTAATATGTGTTTATTTTTATCTAAATCATACTCAATTGCCTGGAAAAAGTCTGAAGTTTTTAAGAAAATTTAAGAATATTTTTTTATTTAACCCAGAGAAGAAGGGTTATGGTAAATAAAATAGAAATATTGGATTATAATGGTATGTAATAGTAATTATTAATAAAAACGAGGATATTAAGATGTTAGCTAAGATTATTAGCAAAAAATGGCGAAATTTTAGTGAATCCTTGGCGATATTATTAAATGCGTCCATCGCCGTCCTGGATAATGAAGGAAAACTAATCACATCATTTTCGGAGTTTTCCATTCTTTTTAAATTTGAAAATTGTCCGGGCTTGAGAATAAAATACCGGGAATTCTTTAAGCTAATTGCTGCAGAAAACGAAAATAAGGAAATATATTTTTTGATTGATCCCTTAGGTTTGCCTCTGGCTGTTTTGCCACTAGAAGGTATATTTATTCTTATAGGCGGCTTTTACCAGGAGGATAATCCGGAGGTTAAGGATAGTCTAAGGGGAAAGCTTAAAAAATACGGCATTGAAGAGAGGGAAGGAATGACAGATTTTTTGCCTTTGCCGGGGGCTCTGATTAAAGAACAAGCCAATCATATTGCCGGTCTTTATCAATTGCTGATGTTCTTTTCCCAAGAGAAAAACAAGCAAGAACTCGGGAATAAGATGGTTTCCGTTGTGGAGCAGATAAATAATCTTTTTTTGTGTCTCCTGGAGAGAGGTTCTTTCCCCTTGACAAGGAGCTTGAATATGATAGCCAGTTTTCTGGTTGTCCTTTTAGATGTGGGCGGCGCTTGGGTTTATACTTACCTTGTCTTTGGCAAAACAGTAAAAACTTACAGGGGTGCGTCTTGGAGCAGCGAACTCTCGGATATAGAACAGGAGTGGAATGATTCTCCTGATTTCATAAACATCCACTTTGCTTCGCCGAAGCTCGGGCAGGCTAAGGGCAGCAGCGGCAGCAAGTATTATCTGGAAACGATTTTTAAAAACAGTAGAAACGTTAAGGCTTTTTTAGGTATCGTTTATCCGGAAAGCAGGCAAGTCAGGGTATCCCTTTCAAACCTCTGTAAACAGATAGCCATAATCATGGAAATGGCTTTTTTTAACCAGGCATTGCAGCG
>CAZYHL010000090.1:4157-7409 GCA_964646795.1 uncultured Syntrophomonadaceae bacterium | reverse complement strand
ATACCGTTTGCGCTGCCGGTACGGGCTCTTTTTTAGATCACCAGGCAGAGAGGTTAAATATACCCATCGAGGATTTCGGCAAGATTGCCCTGCAGGGGAAATCCGCCGTGCGGATTGCCGGACGCTGTTCAGTTTTTGCTGAATCCGACATGATTCACAAGCAGCAGATGGGCCATCCCATTCCTGATATCGTGGCCGGGTTATGCGATGCCCTTGTCCGCAACTATTTGAATAACGTAGGTAAAGGCAAGGAGATTCTTTCCCCAGTTCTTTTCCAGGGAGGAGTGGCGGCGAACTCCGGTATCCGGGCAGCCCTGGAACGGGCTCTTCACCTGGAAATAATTGTGCCCGCTCATTATGACGTTATGGGCGCCATCGGGGCGGCGCTGCTGGCCCAGATAGCCGTAGCCGAGAAGCAAAAAACCAACTTCAGGGGTTTTTCCATCAGCGATATGGAATATGAGGCGACAAGCTTTGAGTGCAAGGGATGCCCCAATATGTGTGAAATAGTCAATATTTCCGTCAATGGCGAGATTTTAGCCCGCTGGGGCGGGCGTTGTGGCAAGTGGGAGCATTTAAAGGAGACGGGATAGGACAAAGTTTTTAAAATAGAGGTCAAAAATTATCTTTATTGGCAGGATACGGTGTTTTTATGTCGAATAACTCCAATGAAAAAAGTTCATTGGGGTGATAATATTGTCCGTGGCTTTAGGGAAAAAGATTAAAGCTATGCGTAGGCTCAAAAGGTTAACCCAGCAGGATTTAGCTCAGCATATCGGCATCTCCGTCAGCCAGTTAAGCTGCATTGAACGGGGCAGAAAAAATCCGCCAGCGGATGTAATTTTGAAAATCGCCAAGGCTTTGGGTGTGCCGCTACATGAATTTTTTATCCTGCCGGAAAAAATAAAAAAGCACGCTATCGTTTAACCCGCAAGGGTTTTTTTTGTTTTCATTTGTTTTTTGCCCTTTGGTAAAGTATGATATTTACGGGTGAATTGAAAGTGTATATCGGCCAAGTTAAATTGAAAAACCCTTTAATTTCGGCTCCCATGGCCGGGGTATCCAATCTGGCGTACCGGCTCCTGGCGAAGGAAGCGGGAGCAGCTCTGGTTTGCACCGAGATGGTTAGCGCCAAGGGTTTATTAATGATGCCCCTAAAAACTCAAAGGATCCTGGCGCTTTCCCCCCTTGAAAAACCCGTATCCGTCCAGCTTTTCGGTTCGGAACCGCGTCTAATGGCCGAGGCGGCAGGGATAGTGGAATCCCTGGGAGCTGATTTAATTGATATCAACATGGGTTGTCCCGTCCCAAAGGTTATCAAGGCGGGTGAAGGCTGTGCTTTGATGCGAAACCTGTCCTTAAGCGGTGAGATTATTAAAGCCGTAGTTGATGCGGTAAAAATACCGGTTACCGTAAAAATTCGCAAGGGTTGGGATGATACGAATATCAACGCCCTGGAAGCGGCCTTGACGGCCCAGGAAAAGGGGGCCGCCGCCGTCACGGTCCACGGCAGGACCAGAGTACAGCTATACGGCGGCAATGCTGACTGGGAAATTATCCGGAAGGTAGCGTCAGCTCTGGACATTCCTGTTATCGGTAACGGCGATGTATTTTTGCCGGAGGCTGCGGCACGCATGTTGGCCGAAACAGGTTGTGCCGCTGTTATGATCGGGCGGGGCGGGTTAGGAAACCCTTGGCTTTTTAAACGGGCGGCCTATTACCTGCAAAGGGGCGAAATACTGCCTCCGCCATCCCCTGCCGAGAAAGTGAAGCTGGTTTTCAGGCACATGGATATGCTGATAGAGCTTAAAGGGGAAAGAGTGGCCGTCAGGGAAATGCGGAAGCACGCTTGTTGGTATATAAAGGGACTTGAAAATGCTGCCGGCGTCCGGCGGGAAATATGCCGGGCTTCCGGCCGGGCGGAACTCGAAGCAGTTTTAAAAAATTTTTTGTTTTCTCTTCCTCCGCATGATTGATTCTTCAATAAAAACATGGTAGAATAAACCTGTGCACATATTTGTGTACAGGTTTATTATTTGAAAGGAGAGCCAAGTGAACTATTACAGGATTGGTGATAAAGTCGTAAACGCAAGAAAAATCCACCAGGTGGTGGACAATATTTTGGATTTGCGGAGCCAGGGAAAAGCACAACAGGAAGTTGCTAAAAAAATGAAGGTTGACCGGACCTTTGTTTCACGGCTGGAAACCATCGGCGAAGTACGCAAGGGGAAAAAAATAGGTTTGATTGGCTTCCCGCTTAAAAACGTCGGCGAAATTACTGCTATTGCCGAGGAAGCCGGCTGCGACTTTATTTTAATCATGACGGATGAAGAACGCTGGGATTTCGTTAAGGAACGTTCGGGGATGGTCTTCTTTAATGAAGTGATGCAGATTATCGCCCGTCTGCGGGAGTTAGATACGGTAATTGTCCTGGGTTCACCCAAATGGGTGAAACTGGCCGAGGCACTGTTTGACAACCAGGTTCTGTCTATAGAAATTGGTAAATCACCTATTGAAACCGACGTGTACCTGGACCCCGCCGTTTTTCAAGAACTTGTAGATTTAGCGGTAAGTGAGAGGAGGAGCGAAAAATGAAACATGTGGTCAGTATTAGCCTGGGGTCTTCCCGTAGGAATCATGCTGTCGAAACAGAATTTGCCGGGGAAATGTGTCATGTGGAGCGAATCGGCACGGACGGGAACATGCAGCGTATGATTGAGATGATTAAAGAACTAGATGGCAAGGTAGATTGTTTCGGCCTGGGGGGGATGGATCTTTACGTTGCTGCCGGCCGGAAAAGATACACCATCAGGGACGCCAAGGTAGTCTCGAGGGCAGCTAAAGAAACCCCTATGGTTGACGGGTCGGGGTTAAAGAACACCCTGGAGAAGGAGGCTATCCTCTACCTGGGCAGGGAAACTGATGTCCTTAAAGATGCCAGGAGCGCTCTGCTTAACAGCGGTGCCGACCGGTACGGCATGGCCGTCTCTCTGGAGGATCTTGGTCTTAAAGTCACTTACGGGGATTTGATGTTTGTGCTGGGGCTTCCCATACCGATACGCAGCATCAAGATGCTGCAAAGGGTCGTAGGACTTTTAGCGCCCGCGGTATGCCAGCTGCCGTTTAAAATCCTCTATCCTACGGGAGAAAAGCAGCATATAAGAACAAGTAAGTTTAATAAATATTTTTTAGAAGCCGATATCATTGCCGGAGATTTTCATTATATCAACCGGAACATGCCGCCGGAACTTC
>CAZYHL010000090.1:0-4057 GCA_964646795.1 uncultured Syntrophomonadaceae bacterium | reverse complement strand
GATATCATTGCCGGAGATTTTCATTATATCAACCGGAACATGCCGCCGGAACTTCCCGGCAAAATAGTTATAACTAATACTACAACTAAGGAAGATGTGGAAATGCTGCAGCTGGCAGGGGTTAAATACCTAGTGACGACTACTCCCGAGTTGAACGGACGTTCTTTCGGCACCAACGTTATGGAAGCTTTGATGGTGGCTCTATCCGGGAAGAAAAAAGAGCTTTCAGGGGAGGAGTACTCTCAAATGATTAAGGAATTGGCTTTCAAGCCTCGCATTTCAAAGCTAAATTAATTAGGAGGAACATCATGAATCGCTTTGCTTTTATTATTCACCCTTTAGAATTGAATGATATCTTCCGCAAGCTGAAATTTATGCGGAAATGGCCGCAACCTTTGGTGGAAACAATTTTTAAAGCTATACCGCCTTTTAAGGTATCAACTATTACCGGTATAAAAAGCCCAGCCCCTGCTGAATGTGAGGGCTTATTCGTGGGATGTCCCCTGACGTCCCCTCAGATACTCAATCTGCCCCAGAAGGTTGTCCTCAAGAAAATAATAAAAGCCGGCAAGGTTGCCGAAAAGGCCGGAGCCAAGATAGTCGGCCTGGGAGCTCTGACATCGGTGGTTGGAGATGCGGGGATAACGATAGCAAAAAACCTAAATATAGCTGTGACAACAGGGAACAGCTATACTATTGCAACGGCCATCGAAGGGACGAAGAAAGCCGCTTCCCTGATGGGCCATGACCTGGCGAAGGCGGAAGTTTTAGTGATAGGAGCTACGGGCTCTATCGGCAGCGTTTGCGCCCGGCTGCTGGCGAGGGATGTACGGTTCTTGACCTTGGCGGCGCGAAACGAGGCTTCGCTCACCCGGCTGGCGGAAAGGATTGTGGCCGAAACGGGCCTTGTTTCCGTGATCACAAAGGAACTTAAAAAGGTTGTCAGGCGAGCCGATATTATTGTCGCCGTTTCAGGCGCGGCGGAAGCTTTAATCGAACCCGGTGACCTGAAGCCGGGGGCTGTGGTGTGTGATGTAGCCAGACCCAGAGACGTATCTGCCATGGTGGTTAAAGAAAGAAAAGATGTATTAATCATTGAAGGCGGAGTAGTGGAAGTACCGGGAGACGTTAATTTCAATTTTAATTTTGGTTTTCCGCCTAAAACGTCATATGCCTGCATGGCGGAAACAATGATCTTGTGCTTGGAAGGACGGTTTGAAAACTATTCTCTCGGCAGGGACATTTCCCTGGCCCAGGTTGATGAAATAAGCCGCTTGGCTAAAAAACACGGGTTTAAGCTTGCGGGGATGCGCAGCTTCGAGAGAGCCGTTACTCCGGAGCATGTCGCTTCAGTGCGGGAGGCGGCAGGTCAAAAATCTCTTACACCTAATATTAATGCCTGTACCGGCAAATGACAAACAGCTGCAATGGGAGTTTACCAAGCTCCCATTTTTTTTGCGGCAGATGTGCAGTAAACTCTACGCAATAAACAAGTCAAATTGTTTGACAAAGGCTTACCCTTGTTTTATAATAAACCTGAAAAAAAATAAAAGCTGAAAAGGCGGTTATAAATTAAATAATTAAGCAATAATAGCAAAAAAGTGTCAGGGGGACTTGACACTATCTTTATATCTGTGTTCTAATGCGTTTAAGGTTTACGGCGGAGAAAGAACGCATATTGGACATGGATAGGCACATATACTCACCTAGAGAATATAAACGCTAAAAGCTAAACAAGAAAAGGAGAGAACTAAATGGCCGTAAGCAAGGAAGTATTTCTAACTCCCGAAGGATTAGAAAGACTGGAAAAGGAACTTGCTTTTTTAAAATCAGTAAAACGGAGAGAAGTGGCCGCAAGAATTAAAACTGCAATCTCCTTTGGAGACATCAGTGAAAATTCGGAATATGAAGATGCAAAAAACGAGCAAGCATTTATAGAAGGCCGGATTATTACCTTGGAAAAAATGCTTAGGAATGCCCGCATAATCGATTCCGGCGAGATTGATACAGCCTTAGTAAGCATCGGCTCCATTGTTAAGCTGAAGGATCTGGAGTATAATGAGGAATTTGAGTATTCTATAGTCGGTTCTGCGGAAGCGAATCCTTCCTTAAACAAGATATCTTTTGAGTCTCCTGTAGGTCGGCAGATACTGGGCAAGCCTGTGGGAAGTATTGTGGAAGTGTTCGTGCCGGCAGGGATTGCAAAATATGAAATATTAGAAATCAAGAAGTAGTTGGCGTGGAGGTTAGAGTATGGAAGAAAATGTTAACGAACTTGTAAAAGCGAGGAGGGACAAGCTGGAGCAACTGCGCCGGGAAGGGATTGAGCCTTTTGGCTCCAAGTATGTTCCCACCCACAGTACCGGGCAGGTTTTAGACCAGTTTGATGTTTTGGCCGGCCAAGAAGTGTCTTTATCCCTGGCGGGAAGGATTATCACCAAGCGGGAACACGGTAAGGCCGGTTTTGCACATATGCAAGACTTGCAGGGAAAGCTGCAGATTTATGTCCGCCAAGACAGTGTCGGCACTGATCAGTACCGTTTGTTTAAATTGCTGGACGCAGGTGATATTGTCGGGGTACGAGGACATGTTTTCAGGACACAAAAGGGTGAGGAAACTCTTTGGGTTAAGGATATAACTTTGCTGACCAAGTCGCTGCTGCCGCTTCCGGAAAAATGGCACGGCTTAAAGGACGTAGAATTGCGCTACAGGCAGAGGTATCTGGACTTGATTGCCAATCCAGAGGTCAGGGATGTTTTCATAAAAAGAGTAAAGATTATTGAAAACATGCGCCGGTACTTAAATTCTAAAAGTTTTTTAGAAGTGGAAACGCCGATACTGCATCATATCGCCGGCGGCGCCGCCGCCCGCCCTTTTACAACCCATCATAACACCCTTGATATGGATTTATATTTAAGGATAGCCACGGAACTGCATTTGAAGCGGCTCATAGTGGGCGGTCTGGAAAAAGTTTATGAAATCGGACGCATCTTCAGGAATGAGGGTGTTTCTACCCGCCATAACCCTGAGTTTACGACCCTGGAGCTCTACCAGGCTTACGCCGATTATCAAGATATGATGGAAATAACGGAAAACCTGATAGCTGAAATAGCCCGGGTATTAACGGGCAGCTTTAAAATCATTTATCAGGGGAAAGAAATCGACTTAACTCCGCCCTGGCCCCGGCTTACCATGGTGGATGCGGTGAAAAAATATACGGACGAGGATTTCGGCCTCGCCGGTGATGATGCCGCCGCCCGGGAGCTGGCGAACAATTTAGGGGTAAAAGTAGAGCAGAAGGCCTCCTGGGGCGAAGCCCTTTATGCTGTCTTCGAAGAAAAGGTGGAGGAATACCTCTATCAGCCGGTTTTTATCAAGGACTTTCCCATTGAGATATCGCCTCTCGCCAAACGGCAGGAAGACAACCCGAGCCTTACATACCGTTTTGAGGCTTATATTGCCTGCATGGAAATGGCTAATGCTTTCAGTGAGCTCAATGATCCTCTGGACCAGCGGGACAGGTTCTTGGAGCAGCTCAAACAGCGGAAGGCCGGCGATGAAGAAGCTCACATGATGGATGAGGAATATCTTCAGGCGATGGAGTACGGCTTGCCGCCCACGGGCGGATTAGGTATCGGTATTGACAGGCTGGTAATGGTTTTAACGGATAGCCCTTCCATCCGGGATGTTATCCTGTTTCCCGCGATGCGGGTGCGGGATGATCTGTAGCACTGCCAACCGCTAAGGGTAAAAAAAGCAGGAAATATGTAAAAAAGCAAAGTTTAGCTTATAATTGAGGAATATTTGCGGTAAAGTGCCATATTTACCGGGATATTCCTCTTGTTTTTCTCTCACTGTCATGGTATATTTACAGACGTGTCGTCAAAAAATACTAATTGATGACAACCGGAGAAATTAAGTGGGATTGGATAAAATATCCTCTTGACCGAATCCGGGAAAAATGATAAAATGAAAAAGTCGCCTTAAGCGACAAATCTTGTAAGTTCTTTGAAAACTGAACAGGGAAGAAAAGAAGCCAAGCGGCCGTGAAGCGAGC
>CAZYHL010000089.1:0-7474 GCA_964646795.1 uncultured Syntrophomonadaceae bacterium | reverse complement strand
AATAGAATCATCAGCCAGCTCGGAACAATTTTAGGGCGCGGCGCCATGCTATCTGCTGCTTTTGTCCTGTTGGCTCTGCCGGGTTTCTTAATTTTATTTGACGAGATTATTGTTAGAACAACAATCAAAGACGTTCATAAGGAGGAACAATTATGAAGCGGAATCCATATTACAGAGGGTTAGTTATCCTGCTGATAATTATTATCTTCGGCACAACAGGGGCAGGAGCTTTTACAGGCAACCCCGGCATTAAAAAACCGCCGAAAGAAGAAGCTGTTTATGTTAGACTCCTTGCCGATGGTTCTGTAAAAAACGCTTATGTTGTCAATAACTTCGAACTGGAAGAAGAGGGAGAATTTATTGATTACGGTAATTATAAGGAAGTACAAAACCTAACAACAGCAAACAGCCTGGCAGTAAATAACCAGTCTATTACCATCAGTGCGCCCAAGGGGAAATTTTCTTATCAAGGGATTTTAAAAACCCTGGAGTTACCCTGGACGGTAAAAATCCGTTATTACCTTGACGGCCTTCCGATTACGCCGGAAAAAGTGCCAGGAACATCCGGAAATTTAGTTATCAGCCTGAATATTGAAGCTAACCTAAATACCGCAAAAATATTCAACGATAATTACGCGCTGCAAATAACGATGACTTTTGATACGGATCTATGCTCGGATATTAGAGCAGAGGGGGGGTCTCTGGCTTTATCCGGGAAGAATAAAGTTGTCAACTTTATGAAATTACCAGGCCAAAACGGACAATACAAAGTATCCCTTAAGGCAGAAAATTTTGTGATGGATGGTATACAAATAAGCGGTGTTCCTTTGTCTCTGAATTTCGAAATGCCTGCCGGCGACAGCCTTGCCGCTGAGCTGACACAATTGGAAGATGCCATCAAAGAGATTAACACGGGCGCCGAGGATATCTCCCAAGGTACGGCGGGATTGAAAAAAGGTTTTGCAGAGTTTCAGTCAGCCCTAAAAAGCTTGCATACAGGCATGACGGAGCTGAAAAACAATTTTTCCCTAGTAATCGGGAACAATAGCCAATTAGCAAACGTTTCGGCCCAGATTACGGCGGCCCTTGGTGACATTGAAAACAATTTTACTTTTAGCGACAGCTTGGCAGAGGCTGATTTAAATGATTTAGCAAGCGCTTCCGCCGCAGTACTGCCGGGAATTAATGCATTGGCTGCCGGGCTTGCCGGCTTAAGGGACGCATTTAACCAGGCTGATGCCGGTATCAGGGAACAAACAGGCAATCCTAATTCAGGTCTCCTGGAAGCTAATGAAACGACTATTGCTTCCCTTGAACAAAAGATATCCCTCCTGATGGCCGACCCGGTAGGCAACGCAGCCCAAATCGAAGAATTAAGTACATTGATCTTGATTCTGACAGCGAACACGCAACTGCTTTCAGGTCTAAAAACCGGAATCTCCGGCAACGGCACGGATAATCCCGGCCTTGCCGCCGCCGCAGCCGAATTGGCCGCCGGCTATACCAACTTCGATGCTGCGGTGCAAAATCTGGTTTCCATGCTAACAGAAGCTGCTGCCGGCATGAACCAATTTAAAGCAGGTATTGAAGAACTGACCGCTAATTACATTGAGTTCCATGCAGGCTTGGAGACCTACCTTTCCGGAAATACCCTTATCTATGAAGGTATAACAGCATTGAATGAAGGCCTCAAAGAAACTGCAGAAGGGGGTAACCAATTGAATAAAGCCATCTCTTCCCTTCATGCTGGTATGGATGAGTTTACCGAAGGCACTGGTATCCTCCAGAGGGAAACCAGTGATATGGATAAAAAGATGGAAGAGGAAATCGAAAGCTACCTTTCCCGTTTTACCGGCAAGGATTTTGAACCATTATCCTTTACTGCGTCAGAAAATGATAATATTACCCTGGTTCAATTTATCATGTTAACCGATGCTTTAAACACGGAAGAAGAGGAAACGCCTGACCCGCCTGAAACCGTTAAGCTTACTTTCTGGCAAAGATTTTTGGCTTTATTTAGTAAGTTTTATTGATTATGTCTAATAAAGCTGTCTATCCTTAATCACAAAAATGTAATCTAAAATATTTATTGCATAATCTATTGCTTTTTGTTACAATATTAAAAACAAGCTGCATTGATGCATGCTTGGAAGCGAGACAAAGGCGTCTCAACCTGTTAATAATAGGCTGAGGCGTTTTTTGTTTATAAAAAGGAGTGATGAGTTGTGAGTTTTACCAGGCAGGATATTATCAATATGGCAAAAGAGGAGAACGTAAAATTTGTGAGGTTACAGTTTACTGATATTCTGGGTGTATTAAAAAACGTGGCTATTCCGGTGGATCAGTTGGGAAAAGCCTTAGACGGGGAATTAATGTTTGACGGATCATCGATTGAGGGATTTGTTAGAATCGAAGAATCCGATATGTATTTAAAGCCGGACCCGGATACCTTTGTCATGCTTCCCTGGAGAACGCACGAAGGAACGGTAGCCCGTTTAATCTGTGACATTTATAACCCGGATGGAACCCCTTTCCATGGCTGTCCGCGAAACACCTTAAAAAAAGTACTGGCAGATGCCGCCAACCTTGGGTACACTATGAACGTAGGACCTGAACTGGAATTCTTTTTATTCCATACCGATGAAGATGGCAGGCCAACGTTAAATACGCACGACAATGCCGGTTACTTTGATTTGGCTCCTGTTGACAGGGGCGAAAACGCCCGCAGAGACATGATTCTCTACCTGGAAAAGCTCGGTTTTGAAATCGAAGCTTCGCACCACGAAGTGGCTCCCGCTCAACACGAGATAGACTTCAAATATGATAATGCTTTAAGAACTGCAGATAATATTGCTACTTTCCGCTTCGTCATCAGGGCTATAGCCCAGAACCACGGCCTGCATGCGACTTTTATGCCTAAACCCATCTTTGGCATTAACGGTTCCGGCATGCATACCAACCAATCACTATTTAAAAACGACCGGAATATTTTTTATGATCCCAACGGTTCGTTGGAATTAAGTCAGGAAGCATATTACTATGTGGGTGGTTTAATTAAGCATGCCAAGGGTCTAGCCGCCATAACCAACCCAACCGTTAATTCCTATAAACGTCTTGTTCCCGGCTTCGAAGCACCGGTATATATTGCCTGGTCCTGCAGAAACAGAAGCCCCCTGATTAGAATTCCCGCGAAAAGAGGCGATTCTACCAGGATAGAACTAAGAAATCCCGATCCTTCCTGCAACCCGTATCTGGCCATTGCTGTGATGCTCAGTGCCGGTCTGGACGGAATCAAGCATAAAGTAACACCGCCGGCCCCAGTTGATAAGAACATCTATAATATGTCCGCTTCAGAAAAAGAAAGTGAAAATATCGGCAGCTTGCCGGGAAACCTCTACGAGGCGATTGAAGAGCTCAAAAAAGACCAATTGATTTCAGATACCCTCGGCCATCACATCTTCAACAGATACTGCAACGCTAAGCTTCTCGAGTGGGAAAACTACAATATGACAGTCCATCCCTGGGAAGTAGAACAATACTTAACAAGACACTAAACATTTTTACCCGGCAGCGTCAATAAAACGGCGCTGCTCTCTTTTTTATTAAAGAGGATAGGATTATAATACAAAGGGAATAGATTCTAAAACCAGGGATAGAACCACCGGGGGGCAAAATTATGGAGAATATATTTTTAGTTATTGCTGATATAATTTTAAAAAAAATAGTGAAAACTATTTTAACTAACAACGGCTATAACGTCATAGGCGAATCAACCGACGGCTTAAAAGCCTTAAGATTAATGCACAATTTATCCCTGGACTTGATTATCCTGGATGAGAATACCAAGGGAATAAGTACCTTAGAGCTGGCTGATATTATAACAGCGGATAGAATTGCTCCTATCCTTTTGCTGGCATCCACTTGGTCTCATGATTTATCTCATAACGTCAAAGATACCTGGATTCTAGCCTTTACTGCTAAACCAATCACAGAGCTTAATCTTTTACCGTCAATTGAAAGCGTTTTGACTTCATATTCTCACTTAACGACAGCAGAGAAGAAGGTTGCGGAATTAAAAAAATCCCTCAAGGAAAGGAAAACGGTCGAGCAGGCGAAGGGGCTCTTGATGCAAAATTTAAAGCTGAGCGAAGCCGAAGCCTACGACAAGCTGCGTAAGCAAAGTATGAATAAAGGCATTCCTTTAATTGATATTGCTCGGGCAGTAGTCTTGATTTATAAAAGTAATTAAACCAGGCCGTCAAGAGCCATACCGATTTCTTCTTTTACTTCAACCGCCGTTTCAACCTTTAAGGCTTTTTCAAGCATGGTTTTCGCCTTTAAACCGCCAATTTTACCGATAGCCCAAGCTGAATATTGTCTTGTTGCAACATCGTTATCAAGCCTAAGTAAATTTTCAAGACAAGGCAGGGCTTCAGGACAATGCATATTACCTGCCACTATAATCGCATTACGCCTGAGTATTTTAAAGCCGCGCCAGTATAAGGCTTTATTACGATATCTCACTTTAAATTCACTTTTTGTTAAATTAATCAACGGCAGCAATTCGGGAAAAGGATCGGATCCGGGCTCAATAAATTCTTTGACCTGTAATAAGGGCTTAGCTTGATTATGGGGACAGACATCCTGGCAGGTATCACAGCCGTATAACCTGTCGCCCATTGCTTCCCTCAGAGGAATAGGGATAAACCCTCTCGATTGGCTTAGGGCAGATAGACATAAATTCTTATCCAAAATATGAGGTGATAGGGCTCCGGTAGGGCACGCTTCAATGCATTTTTCACACCCCAGGCAGCTTTTCCTTCCTGAAGCTAAGGAAGGTAGCTCGTAATGTTTATCCACCAAGATTTCGCCTAAAAAAACAAAGGAGCCAAATATTTCATTTATTAAGCAGTTGTTTTTACCCCAGAAACCCAAGCCTGCTCGAAAAGCCACGGCTCTGTCCAGAAGAGGGCCTTGATCCACCAGACATTTGAACTTCAGCCCGGGGTTATTTTCCGCTAAGAAATCACCTAGAAGTACCATTTTGTTTCTTATCACTGCATGATAATCCGGAAGATATGCAAAACGGGCCAACCGTCCCTTGGGTGTATTTGCCGGTTTTTCAAGGTGAAGGGTGTTGTAATTGAGACCTATTGATATGATAGTCTTAGCGTTCGGCAGGGTTAATTGAGGATATATCCTGGGCTGCAATTTCTTTTCAGATAATTCCTCCATCGGTAAACGTTCCTTCAGAATATTTTCCTCGTTAAAAAAAGGCTCCGCGGATGCCAAGCCTATTAGGGAAAAACCTAAGTTATGCCCGAATTCTATGATACTATCAGCAATCAAGAATGATAAGCCCCCTTCAACCATTTATTTTTATATTATCTTAATCACTGCTATTATTCAAGCAAACAAATACAAGCAAATAAAAACAGAGGGCTGTTTGCCCTCTTGAAGGAATCTGCCTTCTTGTTTAAAAGAGGAGGCCCCGCGATATTTCACAATGCCAATTCCAGCCGTTATTATCATCCCAATTATCGGCGTTGTCCTTAAAACAAAAATTTATCTCTTTTTGCCCTCTGGCGGTTAATTCACAAGTGAATGTTCCGTCGGAGCTTTTTTGCATCGACACAGTATCTTTTTGCTGCCAACCATCGTAACCATAGTGGCACAATACCTCTGCGGCGCCGCTGTTTTTTAATAAACCTTGATATTTAACTTTTATATTTTCACCTTTTCTCACCTTTTTGGGATTGACTATTACTTGGTCATGATGCATTGCTTTCACCTCCCGCAAAATAATTTACTTATATTTTGCGTTATCGTAGAAAATATATCTATGGTAATATTATGCTCGGAATTTTTTTGTTTTCGTGTTCAAAACACCAATAAGGCATTTTATCATGCCGGCAGCGATATAAGGGACAAGTGCAAAGAGCATGAAAACGTTATCATTAATCCAGATAGAGGCAATTAAAAGAATTGAGGCGGTAATGATAAAAACAAAACCCGCTCTTTTATTTTTAAAGGACGGAAACAACTTAGGATACGGTACGGTACTTAGCATCAGGAAAGCCAGAGTAATAACCGCAAAAAGGGCAGCAATATCCGTCATAAAGATGACATCAACAAGGCAGGCTGCTGCGCCCCCTGCTATCGTAATGGGTAACCCCGTAAAACCTTTTATTGGGGGTAAAAGGTTGAACCTAGCCAGTCTTATGGCTCCGGCTAGAGGCAGCAAAGCGCTGATAGCAAAACCGAAAAATGCATAATTACGCAAAAACACTTGGTAGAGCAGGAGAGCGGGAGCTACGCCAAAAGAAATCAAGTCGGCAAGGGAATCCAATTCCTTGCCGAAATTTCCTTCCTGGCCCAGTAATTTAGCAATCTTACCGTCAACCCCGTCCATAACCATGGCGATTAATATAATCGAACTGGCGAGTTTAAATTCTCCCCTAAAAATAAGGGCAAGAGCATAATAGCCCAAGACAAGATTGATACCGGTTACCATATTGGGCAGGTTGTTTCGCAGACGGATATTTACGGCAGATTTAATTTCCATCGTTATCTTATCTCCTTTAAAAAAGCAATAATAAGGCCTAAAAAGGATATAACAATGTAAAAGTCGCGGGAAATATTAACATCGTAAGGATACAACAGTCTAGTGTGGAATATTTCATTAACTAAATTAAGATTCTGCATAATCACAGGAAATCCTGCCGAAATTAAGGAGAGTCTCTAGTATAAGAAAACGGTCATTACTATAAAATATAAACAAAATCAAAGACGGTGAAAACAACGTCTCTTCGGAGGACTTTTGCAATGTCATATCAAAGAAATAATCTTTACCCTCGCGTTGCCTATTTTTCCATGGAATACGGCCTTGACCCCTCTTTGCCCATATATGCAGGCGGGTTGGGCATCCTGGCAGGAGATTATCTGAAAGCTGCTTATGAACTTAATCTGCCCTTAATCGGCCTCGGCCTTTTATGGCGCAATGATTACACGGAACAATTAATCGGTGCAGACGGCTACCCTTATGATACTTTTTCTGAATTTGACACCAGCTATTTGAAGGATACGGGAAAAGAAGTAGAACTGGAAATCAAGGGTAATCATGTTATTTGTAAGATCTATCTCGTTGACTGTTATAAAAACGCACCTCTTTACTTACTGGATACCGGTTATCCCGGTTCACCAAACGCCTGGATAACCAGCAAACTGTACCAAAGCAACCCTGAAGTCAGGATAGCGCAGGAAATGGTACTGGGAATCGGAGGGATAAGGGCTTTAAAAGCACTGGGTCTCGCAGTGGATGTATATCACTTTAACGAAGGGCATGCGGTCCTGGCCGGCCTGGAGTTAATCAAAGAGAAGATGCAGTCGGAAAAATCTACGTTTCCAGAGGCGTTGCAAGAAGTACGGGATAAAATAGTTTTTACAACCCACACTCCCGTTGAAGCCGGTAATG
>CAZYHL010000088.1:0-7510 GCA_964646795.1 uncultured Syntrophomonadaceae bacterium | reverse complement strand
ATAAAGACGCAAATCTGAATATCAAATTCACAACAATCATGAGCAAGAGTATGAACAGCGGGATGTATTGTATATGGCTAACCTCCTGTTTATTTCTTGCTCTCATTATCTACCATGCAGATGGAAATAGGCAAGTCTGTCGATTTGTATACAAGGAGGTCAGAATGAAGAATTCCAGACTGAGAGAAGAGCTGGAGCGCGAACGAGACAAGCTTAACAACATGATCAAAGAAGCAACGGATAACGACAGGCCTGTAAGTGAAGATGAAAAAATCCTCAAACAGAGCCGAAAGGTGGACGCGCTTCTCAACAAGATACAAAGGAAGAAAAATAGAGAGAATTCGAGATAGGCGCACAGAGCGCTGTTTTTATTTTGGAGGAATGAACATGGAAATAAAGATACCAAAGGAAATTCGGGATTACACCGAAGCAGTATTTTTCGGGCTGTCTATACGGCAGTTTATATTTTCAATACTTGCGGTCGGGATAGCAGTGCTGCTGTATTTCGGGCTGCAGAAGTATCTGGGGACTGAAACGGTCAGCTGGATATGCATACTAGGAGCCGCACCTTTCGCAGCGCTGGGGTTTATACGCTACCATGGCATGAAAGCGGAGCAGTTTATCGCTGCATGGGTCAAGTCTGAATTTCTTATACCGAAAAAGCTGGTTTATAAAGCGGAAAACCTGTACGCAAAAACAATACTGAAGGGGGAAAGATAAATGCTGTTTTTTCAAAGACTTTTAAAACAGGACAAGGAGCGGTTCACTGTGCCGCAAAGCGTCCAGCAAACCATACCAATCAAACACATATGGCCGGACGGGATATTTCTTGTTGGAGGCAAGTACTCAAAGTGCTGGCGCTTTGATGATATTAACTACAGCGCCGCTTCCACGGAGGACAAGACCGCTATGTTCCTTGCCTATTCGGAACTGCTGAACTCGCTTGACGTGGGTGCGACTACGAAGATCACGATAAACAACCGCAGGCTTAATAAGGTTGATTTTGAGAACTCCATTTTAATTAAAGAGAAAGGCGATACCCTCGACCGGTTCAGGAGAGAGTATAACGCGATGCTTATGGACAAGGCGACGGGAAGCCATAACAGTATTGTTCAGGAAAAGTACATTACTGTGAGCGTCCGGAAGAAGAACATAGAGGAAGCGAGGGTATATTTCAACCGTATCCATAACGAACTTTCCTCGAGGCTCGCGCAGCTTTCATCCCGCGCTGTGGAACTGGACGCCGGTGAGAGGCTGCGTATTTTCCACGATTTCTTCATGATAGGTGAGGAAACGAGTTATAACTTCAACCTTAAAGAAACGCTGCAGAAGGGGCATGACATACGGGATTATATTTGCCCTGACAGCTTAGAGATTGAAAAAGACTGCTTTCAGATGGATAACCGATACGCAAGGGTGTTGTACTTGCGCGAATACGCTTCGTATATTAAGGATACGTTTATTACCGAGCTCATGGAATTTAACCGGAATATGATGATCTCCATAGATATCCTGCCGGTGCCGACCGATGAAGCTGTCAAACTCGCGCAAAATACGCTGCTCGGTATAGAGACCAACGCTGCGAACTGGCAGAGAAAGCAGAACCAGAACAACAACTTCTCCGCCGTATTGCCGTATGACATCGAGCAGCAGCGAAAGGAAACCAAGGAATATATCGACGACCTGACGAGCCGGGACCAGCGCATGATGTTTATCGTCGTAACGCTCGTTCATGTCGCAGATACAAAGGAGCAGCTTGATTCGGATACGGAGAGTATATTATCGGTTGCCAAGAAGCACATGTGCCAGATGTCCACGCTCAAATGGCAGCAACATGACGGACTAAACACCGTCCTACCATATGGACAGCGAAGAATTGATGTACTCAGGACCATGACGACAGAGGCTGTTGCGGTTTTAATGCCTTTCAGAACGCAGGAGATCATGGAGACGGGAGGCATATATTACGGTCAAAACGCCATTTCAAAGAACCTGATCATAGCCAACAGAAGGCTACTGCTGAACGGTAACGGATTTGTTCTTGGCGTCAGCGGCAGCGGTAAATCGTTCGTGGCGAAACGTGAAATAGTCAGCCTTATACTCTCAACGGACGATGACGTGATAATAGCCGACCCGCAGAACGAGTACGCGCCGCTGATACGCGGCCTTGGTGGTACGGTAATAGAGGTATCGGAATCGTCAAAGCACCACATCAACGCGATGGATATGTCGGCGGGATACAGTGACTCGGATAACCCGCTTATTTCAAAGAGCGAGTTTGTACTTTCGTTCTGCGAACAGCTTGTCGGAACGGGTAAGCTGGGCGCAAGGGAAAAGTCCGTTATAGACCGGTGCATGACCAACGTATACAGGCAGTACCTGAAGAGCAACTATACCTTAAAGCCCCCGACATTGAAGGAACTCTATCAGGAACTTAAAAAGCAACCCGAGCCGCAGGCAAAGGATATTGCGTTATCTCTCGAGATGGTGACCAATGGCAACCTGAACGTGTTCGCGCATCAGACCAATGTAGACGTGGATAACAGGCTTATTGCCTATGGTATCCGTGATCTTGGCAAGCAGCTTAAGACCGTGGGTATGCTGGTGATGCTGGACGCAATCCGAAATCGTGTTGCCCGAAACCGGGAGAATGGTAAGAGGACGCACGTGTTTATCGACGAAATGCATATCTTCTTCGGCAACGAGCTTTCGAGCAACTTCCTGTCTGAATCGTGGAAGCAGTTCCGGAAGGACGGTGCTCTTGCGACGGGCATAACGCAGAACGTTGAGGATTGTCTTAAATCCGTAACGGCGCGTACGATGCTTGCCAACTCCGAGTTTATCGTAATGCTTAATCAGGCCCCGACCGACCGTATGGAACTTGCAAAGCTGCTTAATATCTCGGAAACACAGCTTTCGTATATTACGAATGCTGATGCCGGCCAGGGGCTGCTCAAATGTATGGCGTCCATTGTGCCTTTTGCAGATAAGTTCCCAAGAGATACCGAGCTGTATAGGCTCATGACGACAAAACCGGATGAAGTTAAGAGAGTGAAATAGGCGATTTTAGAGAAAGCCGGAGAGATGAATCTTTCCGGCTTTTGCTGTTCAGCAGAAAGTGAGGAGAGCTTATGAAAGAGATACGGACAAAGCCGGTTTTTGAAAAACCGAAAATGATGGATATGGCTTCAAGACTTCCGCGAAATTCAAAAGACGTTCTTCTTAATGTACGGGACAAAGCAAAGGAGCTTGATACCCGTGATGCTAATATGAGCCCTGAAAACTACGCGACTGATAAGGTAACAGGCGCGATTTCGACTACGGCAAAACAAGGCGTTGGGGCAGCAAGAAAGCGGACAGAGCAGCTTATTCGCAAGGCCAGACAGCGTACAAAGGGTACGATTAAGACTGTCGATAAAGGCTTAAAGACCGCTAAGCACACAGTTAAAGCTACAAAACGTACTATTAAGACAAGCGAGAGAGCAGCAAAAGCTGCCGCAAAAACAGCTAAGACAACCGTCAAAGCCTCTGTAAGAGCAGCAAGAGCAGTTGCCCGGGCTGCTGTAACAGGCGTAAAGCTTTTGGCAAAAGCGGCAGTCACGGCCGTAAAAGCAGCAGCTGTAGCTATCAAATCGCTTATCGCTGCAATTGCTGCAGGAGGATGGATCGTTCTCGTTATCGTCATTGTTGTCGGAGCGATATTGTTTATAGTTAATTCCGCGTTCGGGCTGTTCTATTCTAACGAAGAAGACGGTGATGCGAATACGATGCCGATGTCGCAGGCTGTGAGAGAAATATCCGGGGATTACAGCGTTTATGTTGATAAGCAAATCTCAAACATTTCCGCCGGTCATGATAACGTGACGGTGGTTTATGAAAATGGAATCGATGGCGACAGTGAGACCGTTAATAACTGGGTTGATGTACTTGGGATTTATGCGGTAAAAACAACAATGGATAAAACGGAACCAACAGAGGTTGCCACGGTAACAGAAGAGAAAAAGCAAATCCTTAAAAATCTCTATTGGGAGATGAATGATATATCAATGTCCGTAGAAACCGTTGAAGAAACAAACCCTGATGATGAAGAGGCAGAGCCGGTTGAGAAAACGATTGTTCATGTCAGTTTAACATCTGAAGACTATCTGGATGCCGCAAAAAGGTATGGGTTTACTGAAGAACAGAATAAGATGCTGAAGGAACTGATGGCTCCGGAGAATCATTATCTGTTCATTGCGCTAATTGGGATAGATTGCTATGGTGGACTGACGCCGCAGGAATTGGAGGAGATAAGGAGCAACCTTCCGGATGACGTAGGCGGGGATATCGTTCGTTATGCGTTGACTCGTCTAGGTGACCCGTATTCAAAGAAATTTCGCGGTACAGGTAATTACGTGGATTGCAGCTATCTGGTGAGATGGGCGTATAACCAGGCAGGAGTAACTTCATACAAGGCGTCAACGGCGGCTGAACAGGCGAGGTATTGCGTAAATAATGATATGCTTATATCGAAAAGCCAGCTGAGACCCGGAGACGTCCTTTTCTGGCGAAAGAACAGCTGCAATTGCGGAAGATACAAAGAGATACATCACGTCGCCATATATATGGGCAATGGAAAGATCGTTGAGGCAATTTCCAGCAAAGGCTGCGTTGTGATCAATGACATTTGGGGCGAAGGCGCCGGAGGCAAATGGCAGATACTTTATTATGCGCGTCCATACTCGGATGAGTAAATTAAATAAATATTGCTGAGCCTATTTAAGAACTATTTTTCGTGAAAAGTTTAATATTTAAACTAATTTATAATTTGATAATAAGTAAAGCTATATTAATAATCTTACTTTTGCGGGATGAGTGCGGCCGGAAGTATTACCCGATAAATTACTTCCGGCCATAAAAAACAGTCTTGAGCGTTAGTTAAGAAAATTTCAAAAGCATTTGTAACTATGTTTCCACACACAACCCACGTGGAGTGTTGTCTACTGCTTTCTTTAAATGAATAGGGGAGAGGCTAAAAGCCCTTTATTTAAGGCATCTTTCGGTGAGAATATTTTTTCTTGGCGATTATCTTAATCTGATTTTTGGATTTATAGAAAAGTGAATAGAATAACGATGTATACCACACTAACGAGGGTCGGTTAGTGTGGGGTAAATGATAATTCATAATTAAAAGATGCCTGCGTAAATCCGTTTACCATATAAACAAAAAGATATCGAAAGGCAGGATAAAAAAATACGATACTACGTCTTAACGATGTGGTGATGGGTAACACTACTCTAATTATGTCCAAAAAATGGTATAATATATTCTTATTATACTTCAGTAGGTTTAACTAGCAGCATGTTATATCAGTTTTCGATTATTAATCGAGTATATTGAAAAACCGTTTCTCTATTATGCGATCATTTACATCGATTTATAGGTTAATTTGTTGAATGATACGACACCAAGGGTTATAATAATTTGAGTATTAATGGAAGATTCAATGGGTTATTGATACACGCATCTATAAGTTAACTGGTAACCCATAGGTGCTTACGATTCGGAGCATATTGAAGTTCATCTTATGGAGGATTGTCATCACATAAAAAGGTACGATGAGAGAGACGGGAGAAATAATATGGCAAAAGCAGCTAAAGTACAAGAGCAATCACTCGAATCAATAATGTGGAACTGCCGCAACGCTCTGCGCGGGACGGTCGGTGGTAACGAAAAGAACCGCGATGCCGTTATGGGATTGGTGTTCCTCAAATTTGCTGGGGATAAGTTCGAAAAGCGGCGTAAGGAAATCAAGGAGCAATATGGCGATATTCCGGCGTTTTTGGAGAAAAAGTCTTTTTACCTCTCCGAGAATATATTCTACTTGAACGAAACATCGCGGTGGAACTATATCGTAAAACACGCAAGTGGGAATGATATTGCCGTAATTCTTGACAAGGCGTTTGCAGATATAGAAGATGGGAATCCACCCTTAAGGGGCGTGTTTTCTGTAAAAGATTCGCAAGGGAAAGATGCATTACGGAGTTTGTATACCACGCTCGGAACTCGACCAGAACAGATTAAATCCCTGATTGACGAGATAAATAAGATTGATGACCGCCGTTTTCACGAGCGTGATTTAATCGGGCGAGTATATGAATACTTCCTGCAGGTGTTCGCTATCGACTCTGGCACGAGTAATGAGAAGGGCGAGTTCTATACGCCCGCGAGCATCGTCCAACTTATCGCAGAAATCATCGAACCGTATTCGGGAGTGGTGTACGATCCCTGCTGCGGGAGTGCGGGCATGTTCGTGTCATCCATCAAATTTGTGGAACGGCACAACGGTAATCGGTCGAAAATTTCCGTGGTCGGGCAGGAACGCAACCCCGACACATGGCGGCTGGCCAAGATGAACCTCGCCATTCGTGGCATTGCCCACAATCTCGGCGATCGCCCAGAATCAACCTTTGCTGAGGACTTGCACAAGGACAAAAAAGTAGACTTCATCATGGCGAATCCGCCGTTTAACCTCAAGCTGAACGCACAGGGTGTAACGCAGGATAAACTGAACGGCGATTCTCGTTGGGATGGGTATCCCGTGCCGCCGGTGTCCAATGCCAACTATGCGTGGATTCTGCATATACTCTCGAAACTGGATGTCACGAACGGCATCGCGGGTTTCCTTCTCGCCAACGGCGCGTTGAACGGCAATAGTATAGAGGGCGACATTCGTAAGGAATTGATTGAAAATGATAAGGTGGAAGCGATTATCGTTTTACCTCGCGAGATGTTTTATTCCACGGATATTTCCGTCACGCTTTGGATATTGAATAACAACAAAAAAACCCGCATCCTAAATGGGCGGCAGTTACGTGATCGCCAAGGCGAAGTACTCTTTATCGACTTGCGTCGTTGGAGCGAGAACCTTTACGAAAAAAAATATGTTCAGTTCAGCGATGAACAGATCTCAGCTATAAAGAAAATTTACACCGGCTGGCAAACGGGCGATGGCTACGCTGACGTACCGGAACTGTGCCACTCGGCTACAAAAGAGGTAATCGCTTCGCACGACTACTCCCTTGCACCGAGCAAGTACATTGAGTTCATCGACCACGATTTGGAGATTGACTACGCTGCAGAGATGGCTCGGATACAGGGTGAAATGCGGGGTTTGCTGAAAGCGGAGAAACTGTCACAGTCATTGCTCGAAGCTGCGTTCAAGGGGATTGGGTATGGAATTGACTAAACTCGGCAACTACATCGAGCAATCCGACCTCCGTAATTCAGACGGCGCATTAGGCGCTGATGATGTTGTCGGGTTGTCGACTATGAAACAAATAATCACAACAAAAGCAAACATGGACGGTGTAAGCACGACTTCTTATAAAATGTTGCCGCCACACCACTTTGCATATGTTCCAGACACTTCGCGACGTGGGGATAAGATGTCGCTCGGCTACAATACCACAGAAGAGACATTCCTTGTTTCGTCAATCTCGGTGGTGTTCAAGACAGTCGGCGACCTGA
>CAZYHL010000087.1:0-7553 GCA_964646795.1 uncultured Syntrophomonadaceae bacterium | reverse complement strand
GTGGTGACCTCATCGTGGCTCGTGCGCTCGACCGCGACGCCGATGCAGGGGTTACTGAGGCAGTGGCCGCGGCGCAGCGCGTCGCGGAAGATGGCGCGCAAGAGGTTGTAGATGTTGCGGCGCGTGTACCAGGAGAGGCGCCGGTTCGGTCGCTTCTTCGAGCCGTGCTTCGGCGCCACGCGGGTCCTGATCAACCCGTCGAGCCACTTCACCACCTCGGGCGTCTTGATCGACTTGAGCGGGCGCGTCCCGAACACCGGGGCGATGTGGCGCTCGTACAAGCCCCGTTCGGACGCCCCCCCCGTCCGGCGCACATGCTGGTACCAGTGCTCGACCCACTCGTTCATCGTCATCCCGTCGGTGATCACGATGTCGGGGCGAGCGAGTTCCTCCTCGATGGCGTCACGAAAGCCAACTGCATCGCGCAGGCTCACGAACGTCTTGCGCACGGCGCGACCTGCCACCTGCTTGCGCACCCGGTACTTGCCCCCGCGCTGCTCGATGCCGCGTAGGTCGTCACCACGAGGCTGGCGGAGAGGGGCGTTCACGTGGACCTCCTACGTTCCACGCCGGCCTTCGCCAGTTCGCGGCGGGCGAGCGCACGGGCGATGTCCGAAATTACGGGCGCCGCGTCTGCGCGTCCCGTCGGCACCTGGTCCCCGCCAGCCGGCTCCGAAAGGGCTTCGCGCTCGCGCCGTCGCTGAGCCTCGAGGCGAGACGCTCGCATCGCAACCACCGCCCAGTGCTCAATTCGCGGTATTGCCTCTTTGGTTCCGACCGCTTCGGCCAAGTCGAGCGCGGCGGCGCGCATCGCGTCGTCCTCGAGGAGCGCGAGTGCGGCAGCGCTCGGTCCCGGGTACCTTGGCCTGTAGCCGATGCGGATCGGTCCGCCGTCCAGGATCATGATACTTTGTTGCGGCACGCGGAACTCGCGCCAGCGCTCGCCCTCCCAGGGCCAGCCCCCCGACGCCGGTACCAGCGTGACCTCCTGCGGCGGTGACGCCGAGCCCATGGCCAACTGTCCCGAACTGCCGAGAGCCATCACCCATGGATGGACCGCCGCATACAAGTGGGCAAGCGGAGTTTCGCGCCGTAAACAAGAGTTGAAATCTTGGGCCGCCGGGCGATGGACCGGCCGGCGGCGGGGACGCAGGATTTACGCGGTTTGGGCGAAGCCGCCTCGGTTCGCCCGCCGGTCAGATCAGCCGGTCACGGGGCCCCTCGTGGGGCCCCGCGCCTCGCCTGCCGCGGAGGCCACCGGGCGTTGGCCGACGCTTGCCGCGGCCGTGCGGTTCGTGCTCGTGCTCGTTGCGATGTTGGCGGCGGTCAGCCTCGTGATGGAGGCGTTGCGGACGCTCGGACCGGAGGCCGCCTGCCAACGGTTGGCGGGAGCAGCTGACCGAGGTCTGACGGGACGTTGCTGAGTGCCACCACCGGACCGGGCGTCTTTGGGACCGGTCGGATTCGCGGACTCGGGGCCCACGAGCAGCGGCAGATGGCTCACAGTCGGCCGCTCGATACACTCTGGGTGTTGCTTCTTCGCCGACATGCCGAGCTTGACTCGTGCGCGCAAGCGTGGGACCTCACCGCGGGTCAGAAGACGAAGGCCCTTGCACCTGATTGTTGCAGCGGGCCCCGCGGCGGGCGGCATTGGATGTGGCCAAAGAACGAGGCGCTGACCCGAGAACGGCACAACCTGCCACGGAGTAGGTCAAGGCAGAGTTAGAAGCTCTGCGTACCAGTCGGCTTCGGGGGCATTGCGTGGTGGCAAGTAGTTGGCGCGCCAGCGCAGCATCGCGGCAACGTGTCGAAATTCGCCGACATCCCAGCCGAGTTCCTCACCGGCGCGTCGGATCAGTTCGAGTGTTGATAGTAGCTCAATGTGGGGAAACAGCCTGGACGCCAGTTTTCGTTCCTTCCTGTCGTCGGTGAGAAGCGGTAGACCGCGAGCACCCGCGAGAGCGATGCACGCCGCATCGCAGTCGTCGATGTATGCGGCCGCTTCGACCAGCGCACCCCTCTCAGCGTCCGTGGTGAGTTCGACCTCCTCCAGAAGGCATACAGCACGCAGGTCCTCCGTCGAAGCTGGTTCTCGCGAACGTTCTCCGTTCTCGTCGGGCATCGTCCAAAGGTACTGGATCTGACCACTCACCCGACGCGGCTCGAGAATGCGACAGTTGAACGCCCGGAGTATCTGAATGGAACGCTCAGTCGCGAGTACGTTGAGCGTCGCGCAGGCGTCGGCTACGAGGTTCTTGCATGCCATCGGTGGGTTCTCACGACGCCCGCAAGTCGGCGGCCATGAAGTTCACCGGCAGTCGGGTCCCGTCGTCGACCGTGAACGAAGAACGGCGGATGTAGATGTCGCGGGCGGTGGTCACGTCCGTCGCAAGGTACTTCGCAAATTCGCTCTCGCTGAGGAGCGCCTCGTCGTAGGCCGAGACTGCCAACGCCACGTAGCGGTCGGGTAGACCCAACTCGCGCACAGTGCCTCGCTGGGGGCTTGACGCAGCTGCTTCGAGATCACGCGGCCGCAGGTTGCTGGCACGGATCTTCTCGTAGGTACCGCGCGGAAGCAGCTGCAGTTCCTCCAGGCGCCGGGCCATCGCCTCAAAGGACACGCCCTGGGTTCGGGACAGGACGTAAAGGTCCGTCGGGGTGAAGCGACCCGCCCTGCATCGCTCCGCGAACCGCTTCCTCACACCGGCGCTTGGCATGAGAAACTCCCGGGCGAATGCCTGCGGGAAGACCTCCCCGCGCCCCTGTGGGTCGCCGTGCAACACGTCGCCTGCCTCGCGGTCACGCAGGAAGTGGCCGAACTCGTGGGCGAGGGACCAACGCTGCCGTTCCGTAGGGTGCGCGGCGTTGATCGCCACGCAGCCGCCTATGGAGTCACTCCAGATGAGGAACGCCGACAAATCGGGCGGCAAGTGGTCGAGGTAGAAGATGCGCAGGCCGGCTTCGGCCTCGAGTCGAAGATCAAGATCCACGACAGGCTCATCACCCATGCCCAGAAGGGCGCGAACTGCCAGCGCCGCCTCCGCACCCTCAGAGGCGGGATCAGGATGAGGGTTCCCGTCACCGATCCTATACGTTTGCAGGGACTCCAGCGGTGCGCGAATGCGCGTGAGCCCGTGCATATGCTCGAGATCAACGTAGCGCATCGCGAGTACGCGAAGCCGCTCGACGGCAGTGGCGATACCGCCAACCCTCTCCGGCGATCCCATCCTGAAGCGCGGCGAGATTTCCGCCCTGATGGCGTTCTCGCGTATGAGGTCGTGTAGGCTCACCTTCAGTGCATCGGCCAACCGCAACATCTCATCGTTGGACGGGGGCCGCTCGCCCTTCTCGATGGCCACTACCGTGGTGCGTGCGACACCCAGGACCTTTGCCAGATCAGCCTGGGTCAGCCGAGCACGCTTGCGCGCGTCGGCGATGCGTTCACCTAGCTGCTGAGAAGAGATCACGTGGCTTCCTCCTGTCCGGCCGCGGAGCGTCGCGCTTCGGCCCGACTCTCGGGGCGGTTTCGGTCATGAACGATTCGATCTCGCTCGCGTAGCGCCGGTACATCAGAGCGACGGCGTTGTGAATATTCTCCCGGGACATCGGTTCCCGGAGGGGAGCACATGCTGCAAAGCGGAGGTCCGGATCGAGATCTAGCAGCGTGGCAAAGGTGGGCCGAGCGCGGAGGTCGGCAGCATGGCTGGCGAAGAGCGCAAGCTCGTAGCGCCCGTGTTGGCGAGTCTCTTGGTTCCGGTACTTCGTTGGGTCGGCGCCATGGCCCGCGGCGTGTAGCGCGATGCGCCGGAAGACACATGACGTGCAGACGCCGCAGTGCAGCATCGGGTCCACCTTGTGGCCGTCGCCTTCATCGCAGGAGCTGGCCAGGCGGGCGATGTCGAGGACCTCTGGACCAGCCCGTTTGCAGAGGTCCCCCTTCGTAAGGAGGAAGAAGGGCAACATCACGCGGGCCGGCTTGTCCATCACGCGCTTGACGAGCGCATTGAAGAGATCGAGCGTTCTTGGGTGCAGGGCCTTGGTCGCCTGTGCGCCCACCTGCGCACTCGAGAAGGGGAGGTTCAGGCAACCAACCCCGGTCTCATAGACGTCGAAGGAATCGTGACCGACGGCCGATGCAGCAGCAGCGCCCAGGGCCAGGAAGAGGAATGCCCGGCTGCGTTGCGTCTGTTCTGAGAATGAGCGCGGGCGTTTCGCTCCAATCAGCCGCGTACAGACCGGAGCCCAGTGTACACTGGCACCCAGTTCTTTCGCGCGGTGCACCGCCTGGCGCTGCGTGCCCAGGCGGACCTCGTTGGCGTGGGCAGAGACGGCGAGGATGATGCCACGATGGTTTCGCCCCGCGACGAGCAGTCCCGCGGCTGAGTCGAGGCCCCCGCTGAACAGCGCGACGGCGGATGGCTCGGGTCCGGCTGGAAGCAGGCGCAACTGCACGGCACGGGAGTGCCCCGGGCAAAACGATACGTCCCAGTCGTCATCGGTCATGAACGACAGGAGACGAGAGAGTAGCTCGACGGTGGAGAGCCATCGGTCCGGGTCCTCGACGTTCACCTTCAACTGAAGTCGTCGCTTCCACGCAAGGCCCCGCGCTTCCCCGCGCACTCCAGGTGGGCGGCGAGGGGACAGTCGATCCGCTGCCAGCACGGCTGCGGCCAGGCGCACTAGGTCGCATGCTGAGGGATCAAGCGCGAAACCGGAAATATCGACTGGCGTATCGAGGGTCGCTGCAGGAATCCATGAGCCACCAGAGTCCCGGAGGACGTGTGCGTCGCCAACTTGGAAGCGGTAGCTTTGGATCAACGGTCATCCCCAAGGAGGTTGCTTCCTGGACCAATGGAGCCCCCGAACTTCGCAGCCAATCCGAGTCGCTTCCGTTCGGGATTGGCGACCAGAACCTGCGCGGCTTCCATCACAATCGGCTGGAGGAGAGCGAGCATTCGCTTGCGCTCCCCCGGCGCGACGCGCTCCACACATCCCCGACGGGAGCAGAGGACCGCGCGGTCGAATACTCGTTGGACGAAAGTCGCTACCATGCCTTGGCAGTCGAATTCCCCGCGAAGAATGGAGGCCTGCACTACCCGCATCAGCAGGAGATCAAGAAGGCCGCCGGGAGCGCGGCACAAGGCCTCAACCCTCTCGACGGCCCTCTCGCGGGTTTCGTCGGCGCGCGCGAGGAGCGGCGCAGACCCGAGCGCTTCGATCTCCTGCAGGACGCCAGGCAGCGAAGGAATGCCGCGTGCCGCGCCTATGACGCGATCGAGCGTCTTCGCCGACAAGAATGGGTTCCAGACTTGACCCCTCAGAGCTGCCACCAGCGTGTCGCCAGCTGCGCGGGCGAGGTTGCTTGCCCTCTCGAAGACGTCGCCGTCCACGCAGTCATCATGGGACGGCGGTGAACAAAGTCAACCGTGCCTTTCCGTAGAGCGACATATGTCATGACATTGTAACTCGGGCGTCCAGCCGGTCCGCCTGGCGCGACCTGGGCTTCTTCGGGGCTAGCGGTCGGGAGCTGCAGGGAGATCCTGCTTGTTCCACGCATCTGGCGGAAGAGACTGTCGGGTGGAACCGGTGGGCTCGTGGGCCGAGCGCCGGTCCAGGCCGACTAGTCGGTTTGCCTCGCCCCGGAGGTCCTCGCCGGCGGGGAGTTCTTGCACCGGCGGGCGACGGAGCTGGCGGCGCGGGTGCTGGCGGAGTTGGCCGCGGCTGGTGCCTCCGCCACCGCCGGCGCCATTGGCGGGGGATAGCGCGCCGCGGGGCGGGAGCACGCGGCGCGGGTGGTGCGGGAGGCACCGGGGAGGTTGCTGAGGTGGCGGGCGACCGCGCGCACCGAGACTCACGTGGCGTCACGCTGCGCCACCGTCAAGAGCGTCACGCCGTGACTCACGTGGCGCTACGTCGCGCCACGCCACCGTCACGCTCGTCACGTCGTGACGAGCCGCTGAAAGCGCTGGGCGCTGCCGGAGCAGTGCACCCTGCCGCTCCCGAACGGTTTGTTCATGGATCTGGTGCTCGCCATCGTCACGGGTGCGGGCGCCCAGATGGATCTATTCCCCTCGCTCCACACCGCGCTGCCCACCCTCCTGTTGCAGTTCGCCTACCGGCACCGCGCGTTGCTGCCGCTGCGCAATGGCTGGGCGCTGTTGGCCGGGTTCGTCGTGAACATCGTGCTGGCGACGATGTCCCTGCGTTGGCACCACCTGATCGACGTGGGGGCGGGGTTGGTGCTGGCGCTGGCGGGGTTCTCGGGCAACATCCTCGTCACGGACGCCGAGCTGCGGCGGCGCGAGGGTCGTCGCACGTCGCTCTGGCTCACGTTGGCCGAACCTCCAGCAACACTGCGCGAACTGGATCGTGGATTTGGGCCGGTATTGACCCCCGGCCCGCAGGCCAGGCTGCAATCCTCGACCCAGATCGGGCAGGAACGCTAGAATTTCGGCCAGCGCGGCCTGCGTCGTGGCCCGTCGCGACGACCGATTGGGAGCCGGCGGCCTGCTCACCGCCGTCAGCGCGCCGCTCCAGTTGCGTACCGGATTCGTCCAATCGCCCCATATCCGATCTAGATCGCGCGGAGATGCTGGAATTTCGGCCAGGGTGGTGCGGAACCGCACGCGACCGTGCCTCGATCGCACGACCGGCAGCGCTGCGGCGTCGCGGACAGCGCAACGGGCGGTCCGGCCGAGAAGCCTCTTGACTTGGGCGGCCCGCCTGCCTTCAGGATCCATTTCGTGCCGAGTCCAGCCGAGATAGCGGCCATGATGCCGCTCGCCCACTCCGTGCCAGACGCGCGTGCGTGCGCGCCTCCCGACGCGGCGCACGACCCAAGCGTCGGCCTCCCGGCCACCGTCTGCGGAGACACCCCCTTCCCCGACGGGGTCTGCTTCTACCTCGGCCCATTGCGACGTCGCTATCTCGGGCCCGGCAAGATCCCGGTGCTGGGCTACCTCTTCGCTGCTGCCATCGAGGGCCCAGACTGGATCGCCTTCCCCTGTGACGTGGGTGGCTGGCTGCGCCGCCCGGACGCCGATCCGGTGGTCGACGCCGGCCTCGTGGTCCGCCTTTCCATGCCCGATCACGGCTGGCGCGCCTATCTCGCCCGCGTCCTCGGCGAGGGCTTCCCCCAGGACTGGAGTGGCTACCTCAGCTATGCCGGCCCGGCCCCGGCCCCCAACGCCCTGCCGACGGAGTTGCGCCGCTCGGTCAGCGAGGACGATCCGCTCACGTGGACGCCGGAAGTGCGCAGCCCGAGCCCGGTGAGGATTGACGGGACGACGGTGGCAGCGGCCTTCATGGCGGTACCCGTTGTCACTGCGGAACGTGAACGCGACGACGCCCTCTCCGCGGCGATGGATCGTCTGAACACCGCCCTGAAAGCGCGCGGCGTTGCGGCCCAACCGGTTGCCCGCATCGGCGCCGAGGGGTATGACCGCGCCTTGCACCGCGCGAGCGAGGCGTGGATCCGAAGGGCAGCCGGGTGACGACCGCCGTTGGCAATCGCCGGGGAGAGGGAGGGCTGGATCCGGCCAGCCTCCACCTGT
>CAZYHL010000086.1:0-7560 GCA_964646795.1 uncultured Syntrophomonadaceae bacterium | reverse complement strand
TTAATCTTTTCAAAAAAGAAGCAGGATAGCTTAAGGCCGGCTCTGCCGGCTCCCGCCATTGTTAATCCTACCGTATTGGCTCCCGGATCGAATACTCCGTCTGTTCCAGTAACATCGTCTTTAAACTTCAGAAGATAGTTGTCATCGCTTAGGCGGTAGACATCTTTTGTTTTTCCTGTATAAAGCTTTTCCAATAGATTCACTCTCCTTATTATTAATATCGATTATCTAAAAACGCTACATATTGTATTATACAATAAGTTCCGGCCAATGTAATTATTAATATACTATCTTATTTAGGTTGAATTTACATTAATCATAATCGATGTTCAGGCATTATTGCCAGCTTAAACGCAGAAAATTAAAAGGAATAATTTTATCAATCTAGAAAATAGCTTATTAAACAAGTGAGGAGGATTCAGGGAGAACCAAGAGCTGGATGTTAAAGAGCCCGAGGCCGTCAGACTCGTATAGTCTTACCTCCTTAAAAACAAATAAAATGGAGGGGGTAGAAATGAAACCTAAGCTGTTAACAGGAATCATAATATTCTCTTTTCCATTCTGATAGGATGTTCGAGCAATTCTGCAACAGAAGAGTTTATTGATCCCGGAATGCAAGAAATAGATTATATTGACACGGTTACGACGGTTGAAACGGAAGAAGTATTCTGGATTGCAGATGATTTGCTGCTCTTAACTGAGGAAAACTATGAGAGTTGTCCTATTTATAAAAGTTTGTTACAATAATGAAAATGTTGATGATGACTCGAGACCGTTGTGATATTAATCATTTAATATTTTAATCTATTCTGAGAGCAGTACAGCGGGAGAAATGATTATTACCAAAGGAGTGGAAAAATGAAAATTTATGAAGAACTGGTTGCCCGCGGCTTAATTGCCCAGGTGACAGACGAAGAAAACATTAAAGAATTAACTAACAATGGCAATGCCATCTTTTATATTGGCTTTGATCCGACTGCTGACTCGTTGCATGTCGGCCATTTCATGGCCCTGTGCCTAATGAAGCGTTTGCAAATGGCAGGAAATAAGCCAGTAGTGCTAGTGGGCGGTGGCACAGGGCATATAGGAGACCCTTCGGGCCGTAGTGATTTGCGTTCTTTGCTGACACCGGAAATAATCCAACATAACTGTGCTTGTTTCAAAAAACAGATGGAAAAATTTATTGAATTCGGTAATGATAAGGCAATCATTGTCAATAATGCCGACTGGTTGTTAAAATTGAATTATGTCGAATTTCTCCGGGAAGTAGGGCCTCATTTCTCAGTAAATAATATGTTGCGTGCCGAGTGTTACAAGCAGAGAATGGACAAGGGCCTTTCTTTTCTGGAATTCAATTATATGATTATGCAGTCTTACGATTTTTATTATCTCTTCAAGAACTATGGCTGTAACATGCAGTTCGGCGGCGATGACCAGTGGTCAAATATGTTGGGCGGAACAGAACTGATACGTCGTAAATTAAGCAAAGATGCCTATGCCATGACAATTCCGCTGCTCTTGAATTCTGAAGGGAAAAAGATGGGGAAAACCGCTAGAGGAGCTGTATGGTTAGACCCGCAAAAGACCTCTCCTTTTGAGTTTTATCAGTATTGGCGCAATGTTGATGATGCAGATGTTCTTAAATGCATCCGGATGCTCACATTTTTACCCCTAGAAGAAATTGACGAAATGGACAGATGGGAGGGCAGTCAACTCAACAAAGCTAAAGAGATCTTGTCATACGAACTAACTAAAATGATTCACGGTGAGCGGGAATCGGTAAAGGCAAGGGAGGCTTCTCGTGCGCTTTTTGCAGGCGGTTCGGATGATTCGCATATGCCTACCACCGAGATTGCAGCTGCTCAATTAGTAAATGATACTATCAATATTATCGATTTGATTATGGCCTGCGGCATAACCTCTTCTAAAAGCGAAGTGAGGCGGTTGATTAAACAAGGCGGTATTTTTATTGATGAAGCCAACATTAATTCTATAGATTATAGTATTACTTCCCAACAGTTAAAAGATGGTGTCAGAATTCGCAAGGGCAAGAAAACTTATCACAAGGCTATATTGAAGAAATGAAGCAGCTAACACAAATATTTTAATTAGTGGAATAAACTATTCAGTTATAATGCGCGTAAGAGAAAGGAATCGCCCCTTTTAAAAGGGGCGATTCCTTTCTCTTAATGCATAAGTAAAAAGCTAATTGTTCCCTATGCTTGAGACAGAGATTCTTTTTTCATATAACCGTTCTTGATAATTGATAAAAAATAAATTAAAAAGTAAAAGGCCGGCGCCAAACAGAAACACTATGGTGATGTTTGTAAAAGTCAAAAGAAAGCCGACACCGATAGAACCGATGCCAATGCCCATATCCAAAAAACCTGTCAGTGTTGACATGGCTCTCCCTCTTTCTTCCTCAGAGGACATATCTACTGCCAGTGCCATTAAAGCCGGCGTATTAAAGGCCAAACCCGCTCCAAACAACGCTGCAGCCAGGAGCAAGTAAAGTATATTCGGAGCAAAGGAGATAATAAGCATAGCGATAAACGTTATAAATATGCTGCTTTTTAAAATAGGAAAGAGGCCGAAACGTTTGGTTATCAGACCGCCGAAAAGACGGCCAATGACCATGACGATGCCTTGAATAGTAAAAAATATGCCTACACTTCCTATGTCCCGGGTCTGCCCCAAAATGGGAAGGAAAGATAAAACAGAACCCGAACAAAAAGCCAACAGCATGCCTATAAAAGAAAGGCCTATTACAGATTTAGTAAATAGAGTAATTTTCTTTTTTTGAACAGCGTTACTGTTCAGATTGACCACACTTTTTTCTCTAAGAATGACGAGAAACAGGATGCAAAAAAGTGCCGTTACCCCCAAAGTAATAAATGATATTATTGAATTGGAATTTAAATAAATAGATTCGGTTGCAGCCGGGCCGATAGATGCACCCAGAGAAGTCATGACTGCAAAATAGCCCAAGGCTTCGACCCGGCGTGATTCAGGAGCTAGGTCGGCTGCCAGAGCATAAACGCCTGAAACCAGACAACCCCAGGCAACGCCCTGCACTCCTCGCAGCAAGAAAATGAAAAAAACACTATTTGCCCAAATATAGAGGAAATTGCCCAGGGAAAATACTGCCATGCAAATTAGCATTATCTTCTTATTACCGTATTTATCTAATAAGGGACCTGTAAAGGGACGGGAAATAACTGCGAGTAACATAAAAACACCGGCAGCAAATCCGACGGCGGTTTCCGAGCCGCCAATATCGATAATATAGATGGGAAGAAAAAACAGCAATGCATTGAAAAGAGTAAATAAAGACAGGGCTAAAACTAAGATTATGTTGAAATTAAAGGTAAATATTTTTTCGACTTTATTCATTTTAAGCCTCCTATTTATAATTTGTGCCGCAGCAAGTAGTAAGCACCAGAAGCATCCATAAGTATCCATTTATTTATTCTTGATAAATATCCTAAAACCTCTCAATGATTTAATTAGTATTAATAAATATTTTACGGAGGAAAGTAATATTTTACGTCGAAAATAAAAACAGACAACGAACTAGCTAATATAAATTTAAAGGAGTAAATCTATGGAAAAAAATGAAATCAAGCAAAGTCTTTGGACAAAAGATTTTACGATTAACTTTTTTGCTGCTTTTTTTTTGTTTTTAGGATTTTCATCCTTTTTGCCTACACTGCCGATGTATGTGGAAAGATATTCTGCTTTAACCGGTTCTGCGGGCATTCCTCTTGCTGCTTTAACCTTAGGCGCAGTATTAACCAGGTCATTAGCAGGATGGGCTCTAGATGTTTACGGTAGAAAAATAATTCTATTTATCGGATTGCTAATCTTTCTGATCTCCGCTACAACCTTTATAGCTATGCTGCCTGCTTTTTTTCTTTTCCTCTTCAGATTTGTACAAGGTACAGGGTGGGGATTGGCAAATACCGGATTTAGTACCATAGCTGCCGATTTGGCTCCCCCAAAAAGATTGGGAGAAGCAATAGGAGTGTACACTATCAGTGTAACAGCCGCCCTTGGTCTTGGCCCACTTTTGGGAATGTGGATAATAGAACAATCTTCTTTCCGTATTTATTTCAGCATGGTTTCCGTATTGGTGGTTCTATCCATAATATTATCTTCTTTCATAAAAGTGCCGGTAAAGAAGATTAAGGCCGGAACAGAAAAACCTAAATTTGCCGTTCTGCAAAAAAATTGCATCATTCCCTTCATTGTAGTAATGCTTTGTTGCTTGATTTATGCCGCGCCCCAGTCTTTTATAGCGTTACACGCTATGGAAAAAGGCCTTGGCACAGGGGCTTTGTTTTTTTCCATATTTGCCATATCTACACTAATCTGCCGTCCCATTACCGGTAGGTATCTAGACGGCAAAGGAGATAAAGGTTTTTTGCCTTTAATTATCTTGGGTGCTGTCAGTTTGGGATTATCGACTTTAATCCTTGGCAGCATGACTACGACTTTTATTTTTGGTTTGGGTAGCTTTATTTTCGGTATTGGCTATGGTATTTACCAGCCCACATTGCTTGCTCTCTGCATCAGATTGGTGTCACCTGAAGAAATGGGAGGTGCCAACGGCACTTTTTGGTTGGCCTTTGATGGTGGTATATTTTTAGGTTCTATAACCTGGGGCTTTGTGGTGGCCGCAACGGGGTACGCAGTAATGTTTTCCTTAGCGGCTATTCCGGCATTATTGGCGATTGTTATCTATCTTCTTTACAATCCGTTAGCTACAAAAACACTAAATAAAGCGGTAAATTAATGATATTAATAGTGGCGAGGTGTTTCGACAGAGGTGGAAATCAGAATAATTAACCGCCAAGAAAGAGAAAAAGCAATGGAATTAGTCCTTGATGTCTTTATGCTGTTTGTAGCTCCGGATTATGGCTTAGAAGGAATCGAAACCTTCAAAGCCTTTATCCGAAATAATGATCAGTTAGAAGAACATAAGATCTATGGTGCGTATGAAGGCAATGAATTAGTGGGTGTTACCGCTCTTAAAAATGACGGGAAACATATTGCTTTATTCTTCATTAATGAAAAATGGCAGCGGCAAGGCATAGGCAGAAGACTTTTTAAGGAAGTCGTTCAAAACAGTGGTACGAAAGTAATTACGGTAAATTCTGCTCCCTCTGCCGTAACCTTTTATGAAAAACTTGGGTTTGCCGCCACGGGGAGCGAGCAGTTGGCCAGCGGTATAAGGTACGTTCCTATGAAATACAATAAAAAATATTAGAGGCATTGAAAAGCTAATTAATCCACAGTAAGCGTGAAATTTATCTTTCCGCCCCATGGGGGAACAAAGACGCAAGCTTAAACTGGATTAAGGTATCATGTAAAGCGCAGTGATAATGCTTGCATTCAAAATGATTACCAGATAATAAGGGGGAATGGCTTTGTCTCTATATTTCATCATTGCCGGTGTCTTTTTCATATTGGGAATAGCTGTCCGCGTGTTTAAGATGTACTTCCTTATTTCCGGATACAATACCATGTCCAGAGAGAAAAAAACAAATGTTGATACCAAAGGATTAGGAAGACTTTTAGGGTTCTACTGTTATGCCAATGGAGCAGCCTTTTTGTTAAAGGGCTTTTTGGATGCCCTTAATTTAAAAATAAGTATGACACCATTTTTTATGTTTTTGGCTGTTTCCACGGTCTTCCTGCTGCTAATAGCCCAAAGGTATGACGGCAATATTTACGATGAGAAGGGGAAATTGAGAAAAGGCGCAGGAAAACAGTTGGCGCTGCCTTTTGGTATAACCGGGATAGCGGTGATATTTGTTGTTGTTTTAATGTTTTATTCTTCTCAGGCTACTAGGGTTACTTTTGGAGACGAAGGAATTAAAATACACGGTCTTTACGGCAGCAATTATCCATGGGAGACAATTGAGGAAGTTAAAGTGTTGGATTCCCTTCCCGAAATAGAAAGAAGAACAAATGGTTCGGCCGTGGGGTCCCATTTGAAAGGTCATTTTAAAACAACTGAATTGGGCCCCGTCATGTTATTTGTAAATACAAAAAAGCCGCCCTTTGTTTACATAAAGAGCAACGGGAAAATTATTATTTTTAATCTAAAAAGTACCGCTGAAACAGAGGAAGCATTCAGGGAAATACAAACACGTTCATAAGCCAAACATGCGGGAAACACAACAAAGAATTAAGCCCTCAAAGGGCTTAATTTAAGCTCATGATGCCTTAACGGAATCGGAAAGCTCCGCCGTTGTTACGTCGGGAGTTTTGAGTTTAATTAAGCCGAGGACAATCCCTTGAAGGACAAGGATAATGGCACCGATTGAAACTGCAAACCTCAAGGAAGGATTACTAAATACAAAAGCCACCAAAGACATATAATAAGGGCCGATAAAGCCGCCGACGTTACCTACGGACATTACTACGCCCGATGCGACTGCAAAAGTTTCCGGCCGGCAAACTGCTCCTACGTCCATCATCATACCCGGAATGAAAGAACCTAAGCCTAATCCCGTAACGTAGGTACCGAGGCCCAGTACGAAAAGATTAGGAGCATAGCATAAGATAACAAGGCCGCCGGCAGCCAGGAAGAGAGCAAAAACCACGGTATACTTCTTCGATATCTTATATACTTTGCTGAACAAGGCGCTGGCCGTCATGGAACCCGTTGTAAACATGGCCAGCACTATTGCTGAATCAGAAGCATCACCTAACCCCTCGCCTAAAATTATCGTAGAAACCCCTAACAGCACCGGTGCAAGGGCCATAAAGATCAGCATCATCACTGTTCCATACAGAAATACGGTACCTGGCAGTTTTACTTTTAGACTTGTGCCTTGTTCTATTTTTTCCGGTTCTTTTAGAAAGAATATCACTGCAATCAGGGTCACCAACCCTAATAAATGGGTAAGAAACATGTAGCGCCAATTAATTGCGGCCAGAAATCCGGCCATGAGTTTCAGTAAAATGCCGCCTAAGGTAGAGACTACGTTACCTGCACCTAGCATATTGGCCCTGGCATGTCCATCAAAAATTCTCAGGACGAGGGCGTTACCTATAGGTGTTACCAGGCCTAAACCTATACCGAATATTGCCCGCATAACCAGAATTACCGTAAAATTATTTAAATAGTAAGGAGCTACACCGCCTAAGACAAACAACAAGGCTCCGCCGATAACTAATGTCCGATATTTTACTCTTGATCCTGCGACGGCACCCGCAATATAAGAAGAAGGAATTATTAATAATGACGGCAGGGTCGATACTAAGAGAATCGTGCTGTATGAGACCTCTGGGAAAGCTTCAGCAATGCTCTGGATTCCGGGGCTTATTGCCGTCACACCAATAATGAGAAAGAATACCGACATAATAGCAAAGGCCATAGACTTGCTTCTTTCATTCACTGCACTTCATCCTTTCATTAGTTAAGCTCTCTACTCCGGCATTTCTCTAACATCAATTTTAAAGGCCAAACTATATCTATTGTAACACATAGAATAGAATTAGGCATATTTTTCCTAAACTTTTTGTAGGAAAATTAGACATTTATTATTA
>CAZYHL010000085.1:0-7758 GCA_964646795.1 uncultured Syntrophomonadaceae bacterium | reverse complement strand
TTCATCAAATCCCACAACCATACAATAAACAAAGGGAATATCATACAAAATATACATAATGGTTTGCAAATGAGTTATTTAAAATAATATAATATTATATTATTACATAATGCAAAAAAATGTATTAAACTTAAATATCTTATGTCACCATCAAAAATCATTAATCTCCCCAAAATAGAGGACCTTCGTGGCAACCTTACATTTATTGAACAGGAAAATCACATCCCTTTCAAAATAAACAGGGTATATTGGATATACGACGTACCAGGGGGGCAGGTACGGGGGGGACATGCATTCAAGAAGCAGCAGGAACTAATTGTGGCCTTATCTGGTAGTTTCGATGTGATAGTTGATAATGGGAAGAAAAAACGAACCTTTTTTCTTAACCGCTCCTATTACGGACTATACATTCCAGCCGGACTTTGGCGTGAAATGAACAACTTTTCTACGAATTCGCTTGCCATGGTTTTAAGTTCTACTGAATTTTCCGAGAATGATTATGTAAGGAAATATGATGATTATATGGAATATTTAATTGAACTTAAAAATAAAAAGGATTCATAATCATGCAAAAGTTTTTGGACAAACTTCAGTAACAAACAGTAAAAATATCCCATATGAACAAAATATCTGTTTACGACTGTTCTGTAATAGAATTGCCCCGGGTAAAAAACAGGGCAGGTAATATAACTCCGGTGAATAATAGTAAGAATATTCCTTTTGAAGTTAAAAGGGTATTTTATATTTATGATATTCCCGGAGGTGAAGACAGAGGAGCCCATGCCCATAAGGAATGCCACCAATTTATTATTGCTGCTAGTGGCAGCTTTGAGATTGAAATGAATGATGGGATTAACAAACGCACGGTTTCATTGAATCGACCATACTACGGATTACATATTCCACCGGGAATTTGGGCAGCTGAGAAAGGATTCTCATCAGGTGCTATTTGCCTTGTATTAACCTCACATAAATATGACGAGAATGATTATATCAGGAAATATGAAGATTATTTGATTTTTAAAAGTAAGAATAATGAATAAAATTGGTAATAATTGTTTTATTGACAATAGTTGTGTTTTGGGTGACAATATAACAATTGGGAATAATGTAACTATTTATCCAAATGTTCAAATTGAAGATAATGTTTATATTTGGGACAATTGTGTCATTGGAAGAAAACCCATGGGAGTTAAGGCCATTTTAAGCCAAATACTTAATGAAAGTTTACCAACTATAATTTCTAAAAATTCAGTTATAGGATGTGGTGTCACAATTTATATTGATGTTTATATAGGAGAAGATACTTTGATAGCGGAGAATGTAGTAATAAGAGAAAGAACTTATTTAAAAGGAAATAATATTATTGGGACTAACTCATTTATTCAAAAAGATTGTACCATTGGAAGCGGAACCAGAATTGTGCAGCTCTCATCTCTTGCGTCTGGTACAGTAATTGGTCAAAATAATTTTATCAGTTCAGCATTTACATGTGTTAGTGATAAAACGTTCGGCATAGATGGGTATTCTGATAAAATGGTAGGACCAAAAATCGGTGATAATAATTTGATTGGTCCCAATGTAACTATTTTAGACAATCTTACTATCGGGAATTTTAATACTATAGGAGCCAAATCATTAGTAACCAAATCCATAGGATCTAATGGAGTATATTATGGCAGTCCAGTAAAATATATTAAAGAAAGAATTAAATAATAATTTTACTAACTTAAAAACGGTTAAATATTTTTTGAACCACTACATTTAATTATTAACGATATTCATCTAAGACATCAAAAATTTGATATCATGATAAGTGGAAATAACATTGTTGCCCGTTCAGGAAAAGGAAACAAAACAACGAAACAACAAACTAGAGCAGAGATAATATTGGAATTGAGAAAAAAATATCCGGAACTTAAGGCATTGGACGATTTAATTTCAGACTGGAAATTATTTAAACCGGACGATGAGTTATTAAATGAATACTTTAACCAGAGGGCTAAAAGATGAAGGTCTTATTTGATGTAGACATAGTTCTTGATATAGCTTTTTCTCAAAGGAGCATCGCGTTTCCTGAATCTTTAATGGCTTATGCCTGGTTAAGGGACAATAATTATCCTGCATTTATAGCTGCATCTTCAGTTCCCATAATTGAATATTTAATTTCACAGTTATTAAAACATAATTCCATAAAAAAGCAGGAAAAAACTAACCCTTTTAAAAATAACATCTTAAAAACTCTTTTCGAGAATTTCACATTAACAAAAACTCCTGCTTATGCAGAACTGGATATGGAAGACACCGGGGACGAACTGATAATTGCTTCTGCTAAAGCATTGGGAGAGGATGCATTGGTACTAACACGGGATAAAACCATGATAAACCGTTTTCCCGGTATAGCGATTTCTCCAAAAGAATTTCTTAACAGTGTAAAAAGAACTACTACAAAAGAGAAGATATACTTTCTTGATTTGAAAAAAATAAACGACAATCATCATCCTTATCTTGAGAAAGCCGTGGACAGGGTCTTTGCCAGTGGATGGTACCTTCTTGGTAATGAAGTAAAATCATTCGAAGAGGAATATGCAAATTATATTGGTTCCAAAAACTGTATTGGAGTGGCCAATGGCCTTGATGCTTTGCGGTTGATCTTAAGGGGGTATATTGAACTGGGAGAGATGAAGGAGGGAGATGAAATCATCGTTCCGGCCAATACTTATATAGCTACAATCCTTGCCATATCTGATAACCGTTTAAAACCTGTACTAATAGAACCTGATATTTTAACATACAATATAGATCCTTACAAAATTGAAGAAAAAATTACAAGTCGTACACGAGGTATTATTATTGTTCATCTTTACGGGCAAAATGCTATGCATCCGGAAATACAACGACTGGTAGACAAGTATGGCCTGAAGCTCCTAGAAGACAATGCACAGGCAGCCGGAGCTTATTACATTCCTTCTCAACATTCTTTAAAAGAAAGGGATATATCTTCTAAAACAAACGGAAATCAAATGAGTTGCCAACGTACAGGTTCCATTGGCCATGCTGCCGGGCACAGCTTCTATCCCGGAAAAAATCTCGGTGCACTGGGTGATGGGGGAGCTGTTACCACAAATAATGATGAACTGGCTTCCATTATCAGGGCAATTGCAAATTATGGCTCCGGGAAAAAATATGTAAATAATTATAAAGGATTAAACTCCCGTCTTGATGAAATACAGGCTGCCCTCTTGCGTGAAAAGCTTCCATTTCTTGACAAAGAAAACCACCGTCGTTATGAAATAGCGAAATATTATTGTGAAAATATTACAAATCCTGAAATGACATTACCAGTATTAAGGGATTTTTTTAAACCTGGATCCCAAAATCAGGGATTAAGTCATATCTGGCATTTATTTGTTATCAGGCATCCCCACCGGGATGAATTACAAAAATACCTTGCAGAGCAAGGCATACAAACACTTATCCATTACCCCGTTCCACCACATAAGCAGTTGGCATATAAAGAGTGGAATGAATTTAGCTTTCCAATAACTGAAAAAATTCATTCAGAGGTTTTAAGCTTGCCAATAAGCCCGGTACTTACTTTCGAAGAGGTTAAAATAGTTGTCGATATTATTGACAGATTTTGATGATATATTAAAACGAGACAATAAAATATGTCATCTAAACAATCTTCCTACCGTCAAATAATGAAAACCACTTCAATTTTTGGAGGAGTGCAGGTTTTCACAATAATAATTTCAATTATAAGATCCAAATTTATTGCTGTTCTGCTCGGTCCTGCGGGTATGGGTATAAATAGTCTTCTTAATTCAACAACAAGTTTTATTTCGGGATTAACAAATTTTGGACTGGGGACAAGCGCTGTAAAAAATGTTGCAGCAGCTTACGGTACCGGTAATAACGAAAGAATTAGTACAGTAGTAATTGTTTTAAGGCGTCTTGTCTGGTTAACCGGAATTTTGGGAACCATTATAACCATTGTATTATCTCCCTGGCTTAGTCAGCTAACTTTTGGGAATAAGGATTATACGCTGGCTTTTATTTGGATTTCCGTTACACTGCTATTGAATCAGATAAGTACAGGTCAAACGGTTGTTTTGCGTGGTATGCGCCAGATTAATTACATGGCTCGCTCAAGTCTTTCAGGAGCTATTTTAGGACTTGCTATTTCTGTTCCGATTTATTACCAATGGGGAATTGACGGAATTGTGCCGGCCATAATAGTTTCATCCATAGCATCATTGATAAGAACCTGGTATTTCGCCAGCAAAGTAAAACTTGATAAAGTTGAAGTATCCCGGAAGGACACTGTTACTGAAGGTAAAGAAATGCTGACCATGGGATTTATGCTAAGTATTAGTAGTCTTTATGTTTTGGCCAAAAACTATGGAATCCGTGCTTATATTAGCAATGTTGGAGGAATGGAAGAAGTTGGTTTATATTCAGCAGGATTTGCCATTGTTAATACTTATGTCGGAATGGTATTTACAGCAATGAGTACTGACTATTATCCACGGCTTTCGGCAGTTGCACATGACAATACAGAGACTCGTAAACTAATCAATCAGCAGGCCGAAATTGCCATTTTGATCCTGGCACCTCTGGTAACTATTTTCATTGTTTTTATTGGCTGGATCGTGATTTTACTTTATTCGACAAAGTTCATTCCAATAAATGAAATGATACAATGGGCGGCATTGGGTATGTTTTTTAAAGCTGCCAGCTGGTCAATAGCATTTATTTTCCTGGCCTCAGGACGGTCCAAATTGTTTCTGGTCAATGAATTGATTGGTGGAACAATTACTTTATTCTGTCATGTTACAGGATATTATTTAGGTGGTTTAACCGGTATGGGAATTGGATTTATGATTGGATATCTATATTACATGTTCCAGGTGTGGTTTGTATCGAACAAATATTTTGAATTTAACTTTGATAAAGCTTTCCTGAAAATATTGATTATTCAATTGTTGCTGAGTGTTTTGTCATTTATTACGGTACTTTTTGTAACAAGACCCTTAGCCTATTTTATAGGAGTTCCTGTAATTATTTTGTCAGCCCTTTATTCTTTTAGGGAATTGGATAAACGTATTGGCTTGAAGCAATTAATGAGAAAATTCACAAAAAGTAACAGTTATTAATTGAATCAATTATATGACAAACAATATTGAAATTCCATTAATATCTGTAGTCGTTCTAACATATAATAGTTCTCTTTATGTATTGGAAACCTTTGAAAGTATAAAGGCTCAAACCTACAGAAATATCGAACTTATTATCAGTGACGACTGCTCAACCGACAATACAGTAGAAATGTGTCGTGAATGGATTGACCAGAATCAAGAACGATTTGTCCAAACACATTTAATTACTTCATCTGAAAATACTGGAATTCCAGCAAATAAAAACAGGGCAATTTCTAAATGCAAAGGGGAATGGATAAAAAGTATAGCCGGAGATGATGCCCTAATGTCAGATGCTTTAGAAAATATAATTAAAATATCTTATAATTTTCCTTTATATGAAATATTTCTTACACAGATAAAAATATTTAATGGAAATTTTGAAGAAAATAATTTTCAATTAATTAGACCTTTAAATTGGGAAAAAATACCTGCCTATATGGATAATGCTACACATGAGTTACAACTGGAACATATTTTAAATGGAGGATATCACAATACACCAGGGTTATTTATTAAGAGGAAAATTTATCTCGAAATTGGGCTATATGATGAGAATTATTCATTAAATGAAGATACTCCTTTTTATCTTAAAATTGGTTTAAAACATAAACTTATAAAATTTATTCCAATAGTTACAGTAAAATACAGAAGACATTTAAATAATGTTACCAGAATTACAGACAATAAAATATTACCGAATTATTTGAATCAAGTTTGCAAGGCAACATTTTTGGCAAGTAAAGAATATGGTAAATTAAAATACATACTTAATGCATTTTGGAATAAGACCTTGGTTTCATTGGTTATCAGATTAGGAAATCAAGGAGTAGTATGTAAATTTATAAATAAAATAAGGCTAACTTTTCAACCCATTCGTTTTTATAATTTATTAAATAAATTAGGCATTTAATATTATAATACTTGATGAACTTATTTTTATTTTTCCCTAGCTCACGATTTTTGCGAAAAATAATTTTAAAAACAAATGAAAAAAATAAGACCGGGAAATATAGTCAGAATATATGAACGTAGATAGGAAATTACGATTTTTATGATTATTTATATTATTCCTTCCTGGTATCCCTCAAAAAAATATCCATTATCAGGTTCTTTTATTCAAGAACAAATTCAATCATTGGCAAGGAACCATCCTGAATTAATAATAGTTGTTGGTTTGAGATCAGATTTTGATATAGAATTAAGTTTTAAAAATCCATTAAAAATAATTTTTTTATTAATTAAACAATTTATTAATTCGCGAGATAAGGTAAAGAGAACGGATAATTTATTTGAAATTTCAAACCCATCATTTTCTTTAAGAAATTTTCCAAATTTATTCAGTGCAAATAAAAGACATTTTGCATTACATAAATGGAACATTCGTTATTGCCAAAAATACATAGGTAAGATAGATATAATTCATGCCCATGTAGCAGATTCAGCCGGAGTTATTGCATTGGAAATTAATAAAAGATTTAAGATCCCTTATATTTTGACAGAGCATAGATTTGAGTCAATTAAAAAAATAATAAAAAGTAAAGGGCAAAAATATAAGCAATTATTAAAAATACTTTTTCATGCAGAAGAGGTAATATGCGTAAGCCAAAAACAGGCATATCTTTTAAAATTCATTTCCCCTAAAATGCCATTAATAATTCCAAACCTGACAGATGAAGAAAAGTTTTTTATAAAAAGAGATAAACCGAGAAGTAAATATTTCACTTTTGCCACACTTTGTGGATTAATTAAGAATAAAGGACTTGAAACACTTTTGGAGGCGATTGCTATCTGGAAACCTTTTAACTTAAATGTTCATTTCAAAATTGGGGGTGCAGGTTATCATGAGTCTTTTTTAAAATCTATGGCTTATAAACTTGGGATTAGTGAACTTATAACTTGGACTGGTTTCATTGATCGGGAAAATGTACCTGAGTTTTTTCAAGAATCTGAAATTTTTGTTCTGCCTTCACAAAGTGAAAGTTTTGGAATTGTATACATTGAGGCACTAGCATGCGGATTACCAGTGATTGCAACTCGCTGTGGAGGGCCAGAAGAAATAGTTAATAAAGAAAACGGAGTACTTATTGATATCGATAATCCCAAACAATTGGCAGAGGCGCTTCAGTTTTCTTTTGAAAATTATGATAAATTCAATCTAAAAATTATTCGGGAAGATTTTGAGAAAAGATTTTCTTCTAAGGTTGTAACAGCAAAGCTTTTAGAAATATATTCAAAGATTACAAATAAATTTATTAATCCATAAATATTTTTGTCTTGAATAATATTGAGATAAAAATATACTTATACGGTTCATGGCAGATTCAAAGTTGGAATCAAACCGGCATATTATTATACTATAGGAATAAAGAAAAATTTTCAGAATATAATCTTAGAGATGAATGTGTAAATGAAATTTCTGATTCGGTGTTTATATATAAGAATTTATACCAAACTATTTTAAAAACTGATATCGTCCGTGGCATTCCGCTTTTTTATGGCTTTAACCCACATTGCAGCATAAATCCTGCAAGGGTTTGATTTTAAGGACTGTTGT
>CAZYHL010000084.1:0-7817 GCA_964646795.1 uncultured Syntrophomonadaceae bacterium | reverse complement strand
CGTCTTATAGTTGTTCAGGTTGCCAATAACCTGCTCCGTGTAGCCGATAAAGAGGAAAAGGGAGGCGGGCAGCACGGCGGCACTCATTCCTTTAAAGAGCCGACCGAAGAAAACAGCGGTAATATTTTTGCCGCCCTGCCAAATAGGAATGGCAACCCAGTCTTTTTTTTCACCGATAATCATTTTTTCCCGGTTAAAATCCCGCCACTTATCCTTCAATTCCGCAAGTCCTTCCAGGGCAGAACCGGCTTCCTCTTCCCTGTTCAAAGGGTTAAACACCTCGAAGGGTGTTCTCGGGGAAAGATAGGAAGGCGGGGTGGAGTACTCCAGCTTCAAGACAACAGCCCGGGAAAAATTATAACTGTTGTCCAGCGCCGCAGCCAGTTTAACAAAAATATCCCTTTCATCGCTGCAGGATACCACATCCCTTTGAAAGCTCGATAATACCTGGGTGGTGCGGTGATTCTCGGCCAGACTGCTGTAGGCACTGAACAGTTCAGCCTGCTGCTGCACCAAAATCTGGGACTGGTCCAGGATACGATTGTACAGACGGATAAAAACCTGAACGGTCAAGGTAACCATAAGCATTGAAAAGAACAGGTTGAAGTTTTGCAGGATAAAGGACAGGAATGTCAGGGGCGGTTCGCTCAAATAGACGGTTTCAATCATTATAACAGTGATAAAAAAAGAGAGGATAAGCCAAGGCAGCGCCAAAAAGGGCAAAAAAGCAGAAATAAACAGCGGGTTTAGGCAGTAAAGGATAAAGGGGCTTTCCAGCCCGCCGGTATAATAAAGCAGCAGGGAAACGGCGGCCGCCTCCAGAATCAGCAGCGTCAGCAGCCCTGGAGTATTGCCCTTCAAGCGGATGTAAGCAAACATCAGTAAAATTGAAACAAAGAGGAGAATGATAACGATTAAGGGCCTCGTGCTGAAAAACCCCGGGATGGGACGGAGCTCCAGCAGGTAAATTACCGAGGTAAGGATAAAGACAACATAGCGAATAAAAAAGATAACCATGTTGATTTTAGCTGCGGCGGTTTCCGGCCCGGCAAAGGCCTTGGAATTATTATTTGGTTTGATGCCTTCCGGACCGGCGGCAATCATTTCCTGCGCTTTCATAAGCTTATGCTCCCTTAAAAAATTCCCAATTTTTTAGTATAAATTTCCCTGAACAATGTTAAATTCCTTCCTTTCCGTAAAAAACAATGGTTTTTCCCTTCAACGGCAGAAAATTCCTTCGTTCTCCCGGCTTCCGCTCTTCACAAACAACAACCCTGTCAAAACAGGGTTGTGCGCGGAAGAAAGGTATTCATTCTGAAAAGGAAGGGGGAAAGCCTCAAGCAGTGGCTATTCCTCTTTCCGCCCCTCATTAAGGCGGCCGAGCAGGATTTCATTGACCAGTTTAGGATTTGCCTTGCCTCTGGTGGCCTTCATAATCTGGCCTACGAGAAAGCCCAGGGCTTTATCCTTGCCGTTTCTGAAGTCACTGACACTGCCGGGATTTTGGGCAAGTACTTCTGCCGCCAGTTTTTCCAGCGCCTCAACATCGGAAATCTGGTTTAAACCCTTCTCTGCGATAATTGCCGCGGCAGCTTTGCCGGTGGCAAAGATTTCTGCAAAAACCTCCTTGGCCTGCTTGCCGCTGATGGTGCCTTTATCCACCAGTGTTAAAAGCTGAGCCAGATTCGCCGGGGTAACAAGGCTTTGGGAGATGTCCTGGTTGGCGGCCTTTAAAAGCTTCAAGAAATCGCCCCTAAGCCAGTTGCTTAAATTCTTGGCCTGGCTGTAATGTTCAAAGGCCGCATCAAAGAAGTCCGCCAGGTCCTTGCTTAAAATGAGGACTTCCGCATCATCGGGCGGCAGGCCGAGGCTCATGAACCTCTGGCAGCGCGCATCGGGCAGTTCAGGCAGGGTGGTGCCAATCTTGGCAACCCATTCCGCTTCTATTTCCAGCGGTAAAACATTGGGGTCGGGGAAACAGCGGTAGTCGGAAGCCTGGTATTTACTGCGCATGGCCTTGGTGGTGCCGCTTGCTTCGTCAAAGTGACGGGTTTCGGGGATAACCTCTTTGCCCCGGGCAAGGACTTGCCGCTGGCGTTCTATTTCGTATTCCAATCCCTTTTGCACGGAACGGAAGGAGTTCATATTCTTAAGCTCCGTCTTGTTGAACAGTTCCCGGCTTCCCACGGGCCGCAGGCTGACATTGGCATCGCAGCGCATGGAGCCTTCTTCCATCTTGCAGTCGGATACTCCCGTATAGAGAAGCACCGTGCGCAGCTTCTGCAGGAAAAGCCTCGCTTCCTCCGGCGTACGGATGTCGGGCCGGGTAACGATTTCCATGAGCGGTACGCCCGCCCTGTTAAAATCAACGCGGCTGAAGCTGGATTCAACGATGCTGCCGCTATGAAGCAGTTTGCCCGTGTCCTCCTCCAGATGGATCTGGCGCAACCCAATCCGCCGGGAAGAGCCGTCCTGATTGATGTCTACATACCCGTCCGTGCCCGTCGGGTAAAAATACTGGGAAATCTGATACCCCTTGGGCAGGTCGCAGTAAAAATAATTTTTACGGTCAAAGGTTGTATGGCCGGTAATGCTGCAGTTAAGGGCCAAGGCAGCCTTGATGGTATATTCAACGGCTTTCTTGTTCAGTAAAGGCCTGTGTCCCGGCAGACCAAGGCAGACCGGGCATACTTGGGTATTCGGACCTTCGCCGAAAGCTGTCGGGCAGCCGCAAAAGAGTTTGGTCTCCGTCAATAATTCCACATGTATTTCTAAACCGATTACCGGTTCATAGCCTGTTGTCATCCCTTACACCTCCTGTAAACTCCGGCGCAAGGCCCGGGGAAGATATTATTTCTTCTAAGCGGGCGGCGGTTCGGAGCAGTTCGCCTTCCCGGAAGGGAGCGCCAATGAGTTGAACGCCGAAGGGCAGCCCCTTATTAGTGCCGGCGGGAAGGGATATTGCCGGCAGTCCCGCCAGGTTGGCAGGAGCCGTGTAGGCGTCCGCCGCCACCACCAGCCCCGTTTCCTCCCGGTCAAGAGGCGGCGGGATAAAGGGAAGCGTAGGGAGCACTATCACGGGATTATCCTCAAGGACGGCTAAGAGCTGTTCCTTAAGCAAGCGGCGGTAGCGCTGGGCCCAGAGAAAATAATCCTGATACTTATCTCCTGAGGAAACCAGGGCCCCCAGGGTCAGGTATTCTTTTACCCGGCTGCCGAAACCTGCCGTCCTTGTCTGTGTGTACATATCCTGGAGGTGTTTGCCGGGAGTTCTGGTGCCAAAGCGGATGCCGTCAAAATTGGCCAAGGTGGAAAAAGCCTCCACAGAACCGATTAAGGCCGCGGCTAAAGCGGCGCCTTTGAGGCCGGGCAGGCTGACGGTTTCCACCGTAATGCCCTGGCGGGCGAAAACGGCCAAAAGCCCTGTGAAAAAGGCTGTAACCACAGAATCTGCCCCGCCGGCTTCCTGCCACTGACCGGGACAGACCAGTTTCAGCGGCTCACCGCCGACCTGAGCTGCCAAAGGATAAAAATCAACCGGTTCCTCGGAGGAAGTCGGATCCTTGATGTCAAAACCGCTGATGGCAGCCAGGGAAAAAGCGGCGTCCTCCACATTTCCGGCTATGACCCCGATCTGGTCCAGGGACGGGGCAAATTCAATCAGCCCCCGGCGGGATACCCTGCCGTAGGTCGGTTTTATGCCTACCACCCCCGTACATGAGGCTGACTGGCGCAGCCCCCCCGTTGCATCCGAAGCAAAAGCAGCCTTAACCGCCCCGGCGGCAACAGCCGCCGCGGCGCCGCTTCCCGCCCGGAAACCGGCAGCCCTGGGATTGAGCGTTGTCTTGAAACATGATACGCCCGCACTGTCACCAATGCCGAGTTCGTCCAGGTTAGTTTTCCCCAGGATTTCGAAACCGATGGCTGCCGCTTTTTCCAAAGTAAAAGCGGAAAAGGGTGATTGGTAATTTTCCATCAGCCTGCAACCGCAGGTAGTCCTGTTGCCTTCGAGGCAAAGATTATCTGCCGCCGCGGCGGGAATAAAGTGCCTGCTTGATTTTTTCCCCTCCGGCAAAGAAATAAATAAGTTATATTTTTCATCCAAGGCCGCCGCCTGCCGGCAGTATTCCTCCCTTACCTCGCCGGGGGTGAGGGCATCGCTGTCGTAGGCTTTTAGAAGCTCCTGGATCTTTAATTTTTCATAGGCCACTTGCGCCCGCCTCCTATCCTTCTACTATTCTGGGCACATGGAAACAGACGGTATCGGTTTCCGGACCATTAGCCAGAGCCTTTTCCCGGGGAAGGGGTTTTTCCCGCCTGTCGTCCCTGCAGTTGTTTTTGGTTTCGAAAGGGTAATACAGAGGGGATATATCTATATCCCCGTATTCTCTTTTTATTTCCTGAACTTGCTCTAATACGCGCCTGACTTTTTCGCTCAAAGCCTCTGCCGCCTCGGGAGTAAAATTCAACCTCGCGTCTTCAGCCGCCGCCTTTAGTTCTTCGCTTGTCACTCTCACCGGGACACTCCTTTGCATTAATTTACTTTAAATATTTCCAGCAAATTTTTGAAAGTCCTCTTTTCCGGAAAATAATCAGCCTGCCCTGCCGCGTTTTGCCCTTCTGCCTTTACATATAATGTTGGCATATTATGTTAATAATATAAGAAAAACAAAACAATTTAGGAGTCGGATGCCATGAACCTCGACTATGAGCAGCTGCTGGAGGGAACCTTCACTTTATTTTCGCATCTCCTTGAAATCTACGGGGCTTTTATCATTATTTTTTCCGGTACCTTTTTTTTCAGTCATTTCCTCAGAACCAGCAAGGACGGGCAGCGGGTAAGGCTGAGTCTGGCCCGGCACCTGGCCTTCGCCCTGGAGTTTAAACTGGGAGGGGAAATAATCCGTACGGTTTTAGTCAGGACTGTAGATGAAATCTTTTTTTTAGCGGCTATTATCCTGCTCAGGGGGATCCTGACCCTCCTTATTCACTGGGAAATCAGGGAGGAACGCCGCATGGCCGAAGAAGACGATCTTTAAGCCCCAAGGAAATTATCCCTTGCATTAACATCTTTTATATAATAGAATTTTAATGATAATAAAGGCGGGGGGGAGAATGATAATGGCGGATATAGTGCCAATAGCAGGCATAAGATACTCAGACTTAAAAGTAAAAAATTTAGCAGAGGTAATAGCCCCTCCCTATGATGTCATCTCCGCGGAAGAACAGCATACCCTCTACCGGAGCAACCCTTACAATATCATCCGGCTGGAAAAGCCCCGGGACAAGGCCGGCGACAAACCGGAAGAAGGCAGCAAATACCGGCGGGCTGCCGCTCAATACACGAGCTGGCTTGAAGAAGGCGTTCTTTTCCGGGAAAAGGAAGAAGCCGTCTATCTCTATGAACAACGTTACTTCCATGAGGGAACAGCGCATATCAGAGAAGGCTTCACCTGCGGTGTCAGGGCGGAACCTTACGGCAAAGGAGCCGTGCTGCCCCACGAGGAAACCCTGCAAAAGCCCAAAGAGGACAGGTTGAACCTGATGCGCAGCTGCAAAGCCAACTTCAGCCCGATCTTCGGTCTTTACGAAGACAGCTTGCAGATGGGAACGCAAATCCTGCGAGCAGCCGCCGCAGCACGCCCGCCCATTATTTCTTTTACGGATAAGCAGGGACAAACTCATAAAGTTTGGAAAATTACCGGCAAAGAAGTAATCGGAGAACTCGCCGCTTTATTAAAGGCTAAGAAAATATTTATTGCCGACGGCCATCACCGCTACGAAACGGCGGTCAAATACCGGGAGGAGAACGGCCCCGGGCAAGGCAAGCATGATTATGTCATGATGACCCTGGTCAATATCTACGACCCGGGCCTCCTGGTTCTGCCTACCCACCGGCTGGTAAAAAACAACTGCGGGGAAACGAAGGAAACCTTGCTGCAAAAGCTCCAAGGCTCTTTTGAAATCGAAATCCGGGCCATGGACAGCAGAGCAATCTGCTCACAAGGGCTCGAACTTCTGCAAGCAGCCGGAGAGAACGGACCGGCTTTCGGCCTGTACGCGGGGGGAGATAAGTATTACCTGCTAAAGTATCAGGGCGGCTTGGAGAAAGAGTTGGATGTGGTTATCCTCCAGGAAGAAATCCTGGCGAAAAACTTAGGTATTGACGCGGAAAAATGCCGTCAGGGGGATAGTTTGGCTTACACGAGGGACTGCCGAGAAGCTGTGGCAGCCGTCGCCGGCGGCAGCTGCCGGCTTGCCTTTCTGCTCAATCCGCCCTCCGCCGGCTGTGTTATGACGGAAGCGGAAGCCGGGAGAAAGATGCCCCAGAAATCCACCTATTTCTATCCTAAGCTGGCCAGCGGCCTGATTATCAATCCGTTGGATTAAGCTTGTTGGATTAAGCTTAAGGTTAAGGAAATAAATAATAAAATCTTAGAACCAGTACGGGGCCAGTAATTCTTTTAAGGCCCCGATTCTTTTTGCGCCCCCCGCCGTATCCGCCTCTTCCTCGAGTCCTTCCCGGCCAAGGCTTGAGCCGAAACCTGTCAGCTCATCCAGAATTACGAATACGGATTCGGCCAAGGCCTGAAGGTTATATCCCCCCTCGAGAAAAAATAATAGCCTTCCCGGGCAATACGCCGCGGCCAATTCCATCAACCGCCCCGCCATCCACCTGTAGGCAGCCAAGGTAAGGTTCATACCGGCAAGGGGATCCCGGCGGTGGGCATCCTGTCCTGCGGATACCAAAATAAGCTGCGGCTTGAAGCGGCAGGCCACGGGCAGGAGGATTTCCAGAAAGAGCCTGGCATAGTCACCATCGGTCAAACCCGGAGGTAAGGGGCAGTTTATATTGAACCCCCTGCCAAAGCCCTGCCCGAGAGCCCGCACATCACCCGTTCCGGGGAAGGCGGGGCTTTGATGCACAGAAAAGTAAAGAACGGACGGGTCATCGTAAAAGATTGACTCGATGCCGTTGCCGTGATGGACATCCCAATCCACAATCAGGATTTTTTCAAGTTTGTACTTAGATAAGGCAATTTTTGCCGCTAGGGCAATATTGTTAAAAATGCAAAAACCCATTCCGGCACCGGGAACGGCATGATGGCCGGGAGGCCGTGCCAGAACAAAAAATGGCCCTTCCCCCTGCAAGACAAGATCCAGGGCTTTAAGCCCCCCTCCGGCCGCCAAAAGGGCTGTCGCATAAGTATGCCTGTTCAGATATGTATCCGCGTCCAGGCGCCGGATACCGGCAGAACAGGCTTTTTGAATCATGTCAATGTAGGCGGGATCATGCACGGCAGCTATTTCTTCCGCAGAAGCCGGCTGCGGCTCCACCGTCACAAGCTCGGCTAAAAGGCCTTCTTTGGCCAGCAGTCTTATAACGGCCTCCAGACGTTCCTTCCGTTCAGGGTGGCAGTCGATTCCGTGGAGCAAGTAATCATCATGATAAACGATGCCGGCTTGCCGGGACATTTCTTATCCTCCTTTATTCCTTCCAGCGGATAAAAAAGCTGCCCTCTTCCAGCATAAGCTTCAGCTTGCGCTTGGCATATTTCCTGATCAAGGTCCGGGTTGCGGGAAGGATAAGGGCTAAACCGAGGCTATCCGTTATCAGACCCGGGGCTAGCAGCATCACTCCTCCCAGCAGGACACTAACGCCGTTTAAAATCTCATCACCCGGAAGACGGCCTTGAGCAAGCTCTCTTCTTACCCGGGTAAGAATAAATAATCCCTGGGTACGGGCCAGGAAGGCTCCCGCCGTACCGGTGAGGATAATCAACAGGATTGTTGGCAAGGTGCCAATTCTTTTGCCG
>CAZYHL010000083.1:0-7829 GCA_964646795.1 uncultured Syntrophomonadaceae bacterium | reverse complement strand
CCGTTTGCCACGACCAGGGTGGTGACTTTCCCTGTGAAGGCATGAGAACCGTCTATGGCAATTGTTAGTTCCTTGTTTTTAAAAAGGAGAAGCGAAAGCACCACACCGAAGAAAAACGAAAAGAAACCGCCTAAAGCTTTGGAGCTTCTGTTTACTCTGGCGGCTGTTTCGCTGCCGAGTCCCACGTCTGTGGTATTACAAAAATAGCGCAGAGTTTCCCGGCCGTTATTACCCACAAATTTAGCCCGGCCGACATCTATAGCTGCCGGTTTCCCGTTGACAATTATTTCGACCGCTTTTTCAATCTCTTTGGGAATCCCGGCGGTACGGACGAAATCACCGCCGGTGCCCATGGAAATAATGCCAAGGGTAATAAATTTCCGAGCCTCGTCTCCGGCCTCGAAGATGCCGTTTACCACCTCGTTCAGGGTACCGTCTCCGCCTACCGAGACTAAAGTAGCGTAACCTTTGGCCAGGCTTTCCCGCGTTATTTTTATGGCGTCTTCAGGGCCGCCGGTAAATAGCCAGTCAAAATCAAGGCCTTTTTCTGTCATCAGTCTCATTATTTGCGGCCAGCGGGCTCCCGTTTTCCCGTTGGATGAAGCGGGGTTAACGATCACCATCGTTCTTTTGGTCATACTTTCATTCCTCCCGGCTGTATCATCCTAAAAAAATTCGACCAGAAACAACCTTTCCCCTTTTCATTAAGAGCAAATGCCGGCATAAAATTTATATTCAATTAAAAAGAGGCTTAAGGAGCGGAAAGAACTTGTGTTTCAATTTTTTCCAGGCATGCAGCCAAAAGAGGCGCAAAGTCAAAGGCTGTTTCAATCTTTGTAGCTTCCGCCGGTTCGGGGCGGGTTACGGGGTGTTTAGGCACAAAGATGGTGCAGCAGTCCTCGAAGGGGCGAATGGATATTTCGAAAGTATTTATTTTTTTGGCCAGGTCAATTATTTCTTTTTTGTCAAAACCGATAAGAGGTCTGAGTACTGGTATCCCGACAGCTTTTTCGATTGTTGCCAGGCTTTCCATTGTCTGGCTGGCTACCTGCCCCAGGTTTTCCCCTGTAAAGAGCGCCTTGGCTCCCCTCTCACCGGCCACTTTTTCCGCTAGCCGCAGCATCATGCGCCGCATAATCGTGATGCCCCATTGGGGCGGGCAGTACTGCCGGATAGCTTTTTGAATTTCGGTAAAAGAGGCTACGTGAAGGGTAAGAGAACCTCCGTAGGGAACGAGGGCGCGGCACAAGTCCACCACTTTTTCCCGGGAACGCTCGCCCGTGAAGGGAAAACTATGAAAATGCAGAGCTTCGATTTTAACACCCCGCTTTAAGGCCATATAAGCTGCCACAGGGCTGTCAATCCCACCGGAAATAAGCAGCAGCCCTTTCCCGGAGGTTCCAACAGGCAGCCCTCCTGCTCCCTGGTAAGCTTCCGTGAAAATATAAGCTTCTTTTTCCCTGATTTCCACCTGGAGCAGGTGCTTCGGGGCGTGGACGTCAACGGGCAGTTCCGTTATTTGGCTTAAAATGTAGCCTGCAACTTCTCTGCTGATTTCCGGTGAGGTCAAGGGGAAGGATTTGTCGGCTCTGCGTGTATCCACCTTGAAGGATTCTCCGGGAACATGAACCTGCCGCATTAATGCAAGGGCTTTTTCCTTAATCATGGTTAGCTCAGGCTCTGTTTTTAAGACGGGGCTTAAGGAGGCAATGCCGAAAACCTTTTGCAGCCGCTCGATAAAAACATTTTTATTTCCAGAGATAACTTCGACAAAGATACGGCTGTGGGTGGTAAAAACCCTGGCTTTACCTGCGCCCTCAAGGGCCAGCTTGATGTTTTTTAAAAGCTGGTTTTCAAAAACAAAACGGTTTTTCCCTTTTAGGCCCAGCTCGCCGTATCTGACTAAAAGTAAATCATTCATCTTATCACCTGTTTTTTTAATAAAGCCCCGAGAGTTCCGCAATTCCCGCTGTTAAGCCGGCAAGAGCGTATTCTATTTCTGCCGGTGTGTTCCGGGGAGAAAAGCTGAAACGCAGGGCGCTTTTAATTTCAGCCGCCGTAAGGCCTTGGGCCAGGAGGACATGGCTCAAATCTCGGCGGCGGGAGTGGCAGGCGGAACCGGTAGAAACAAAAATACCCTTGCCCTCCAGGTAATGAAGGAGGACTTCACCCCGGATTCCCGGAAAAGAAATGTTGATGATATAAGGAACGCCGTCTGCCGGGCTGTTAAGCTTAAAGCTTTTGATTTTTCCCCTGACGCCAGCGAGAAACAGATCCCTTAAAGCTGACATGTGACGGTAGTTTTCTTCACCGGAGGCGCTGTATTTACGGGCAGCAGCCCCAAAACCGACAATACCGTATATGTTTTCCGTGCCCGACCTTACTCCTTCTTCCTGCCCGCCGCCGTGGAACAGCGGTTCAATGAGCAGCCCTTTTTTCTTATAGAGCAAGCCGGCCCCTTTAGGCCCGCCTATCTTATGGGCGCTGGCGCTCAAGAGGTCTGCCTGCCAGGCAGCCGGTTTTATAGGCAAGCGGCAAAAAGATTGCACGGCATCGATGTGGAAAAGAGTACCGGGATTTTTCCGTTTAATCAGGGAGCCTATTTCCTCCACCGGGAAAATCGTCCCGACTTCATTATTAACATGCATAATACTGACAAGAATAGTTTCCTTGGAGAGCATTCCTTCCAGCTCAGCAAGGCTTATTTTTCCTTCTTTATCTACCTTCAGATAGTCTACCCGAAAACCTTCTGATTCCAGGGTTTTGCAGGCATATAAGGTTGACGGGTGTTCTACGGCGGTGGTAATGATATGGCAGCCCTTTTTCCGCTGCCGCCAGGCTATGCCTTTGATAGCTAAGTTATTTGCTTCTGTTCCGCCTGAAGTAAAATAAAGCTCCGAGGGGTGTGCCCCAAGGATGGCAGCAAGGACATTTCTGGCCTCGGTAATAGCCAGTTCCGCCTTGATGCCCAGGCGGTGCAGCGAAGAAGGATTGCCGTATACATCCTTGGCCAGGGCAATTATGCTTTCCAGGCATTCTTTTCCCAAAGGAGTGGTTGCGCTGTTGTCCAAATAGATTTCTTGCACGTTTTTCCCTTTCTTGTGAAACGGTTTTTACTTTGCATTCCTCAAAATGTATAATACCATTTCCCGGTAGAAAAATACAGAGCAAAGGTTTATTGCCTTGCCGCGCCCTAATTTATTGCTACCGGGGCGGAAATCTGGTATGCTGTTTAAAGGACGGCAGGAGAGGAAAATAACAGCAGTACAAACCGGAGGGGGTAAAAAGATTGCCTTCCTTCTTAAAGAAAGAGAACTGCCGCCGGGAAGTGGCTGCTCGTTTTTAACGGGGGATGCTAATCGCAGCTGATTGAAACAGTTGATACTGAAACCCCGGCGAATTTAAAAGACGTTAAAGAAAGAGGATTCTTTTTATTTTTATTAGAAACATAAATTTTCGAAGATAGGGAGTGTTACAAATGGCCAATCAAATTATTGAGGTAAAGGATGCGAGCTTCAGCGAGGAGGTACTGGCGGCGGGCGTGCCGGTGCTGGCGGATTTTTGGGCTACCTGGTGCGGGCCCTGCCGGATGCAGGCTCCTGTATTGGAAGAATTGGCTGCCGCTTATGCCGGCAAGCTCAAGGTCGTTAAAGTCAATGTGGATGAGAACCGCGAAAGCCCCGGGAAGTTTGGCATTATGAGCATCCCGACCCTTATTCTTTTCAAGGCGGGGAAGGATGTCCTCACTCTGATCGGTTACCAAAACCTCAAAGAGCTGGAAGCAAAAATTAAACCTTATTTGTAAAAGCTGCCTTTTCAAGCCTCCATAGGGGGCTTTTTTTGTGGCAAGAATGTCACAATCTAAGCATAGTTTAACATTTAAGGGGGAAACAAAACGGCGCTGGAACCGTGCTTGTCTCCTTAAAAGACGGCATGGCGGTATAAGCTTTTTCTTTTCATCTCATAATAAAATGAATAGTAAAAAAGTCTTTAGCAGGAGTTGGTAAAAAATGCGGACGATGTGGAAGGGAGCAATTAGTTTCGGACTTGTTACTATCCCGGTCAATCTTTACCCGGCCACGGAAAAAAAAGATATCAAATTTCGCTTCTTGCACAAAGAGTGCCACACGCCTCTCCAGTACCGGAAGCTATGTCCTGCTTGCAACAGGGAAGTGGCGGGAGATGAAATTATCAGGGGTTATGAAATTGAAAAGGACAAGTTTGTGTTAGTAGACGAGAAAGATCTGGAAAATATCCCCGACGAGAGAAGCCGCACAATCGATATCGTGGATTTCACAGATTTAACGGAAATCGAACCTGTTTACTTTGATAAAACATATTTCCTGGGACCGGGAGAAACGGGGGAGAAAGCTTACCTGCTTTTAAAAAAGGTGATGGCGGAGACAGGGAAGGTGGCAGTAGCCAAAGTGATTATTCGTTCCAAGGAAGCTCTGGCGGCAATCAGGGTCTACAAGGAGGAAGTCCTTGTTCTGGAAACCATGTTTTTCCCCGACGAAATCAGGAACTATAAAGAGGTACCTTTTAGCGGGCGGGAGGCTAAAATTCATGACAATGAGCTCAAGATGGCCCGAGAACTGGTGCTCAACTTGGCGGAACCTTTTAGCCCGGATAAATACAAGGACGTATATAAGGAGGCACTGCTGAAAATTATCAGGGCCAAGGCGGAGGGGCAGGATATTGAAATACCTGCCGCCGCTCCCCGGGGCAAGGTGGTTGACCTCCTGGAAGCTTTAAAGGCCAGTGTTGATCTGGCGAAAAAAGAACAGAAAAAAGGCGGTAAAAGCAAGGCAAAGGCGATGGCAGCCGAAAAGAAGCTGCCTAAAAAGCAAAGAACCGCCGGCAGTTAGGGAGGCTGGTGCATGGACTATCCTGCCTATATTCTGCCTATGGAACCTAAAAGCAAAGCTAAACCCTTTAATGACAGCCGTTATCTTTTCCAGGTCAAATGGGACGGCGTCCGCTGCCTCTCCTTTATCACCGGGGGGCAAGTCCGACTCCAGAACCGCCGTTTGAAGGATAGAACCTGTCAATACCCTGAACTTCATGCCCTGGCAGGATTGCTCAATGGAAAGGATGCTGTCCTTGACGGTGAAATAATCGCCCTCAAGGAGGACGGTAATCCCGGTTTTAGCCGGATTCTCAGGCGGGACCTGGCCAAGAATCCTGACAGTTCTTTAATTAATGTAACACCTGTGTATTACCTGGTTTTTGACCTTTTGTTCCTCGAAGAGGAAAATCTTTTGGCTTGTCCTTTTGAGGAAAGGCAAGCTTTGCTGAAAAAGAATTTACAGGAAAGTGAGAGGATAAAATTAACAGAAAGCAGTCCGGATGGAATAGAATTATTTAACGTCGTTAAAAAAAGGCAGCTGGAAGGTATCGTGGCCAAAAAGAAAGATGCTCCATACCGGCCGGGAGAAAAAACGGAGGAATGGTTGAAAATAAAACTCTCCCGCCGCCAGGATTGTCTAATCGGAGGCTATGTCTTGCGGAGAGGGAGAGCTGTTTCCTTATTGCTCGGGGCATATCGGGACGGTTCTTTTTTATATGTCGGCAGGGTTAGCGCGGGACTTAAAGAGGCGGAGCTGGAGTTTTTTCATCGGGAATTTTATGGCCGCCGCCTGGCCCAACCTCATTTTTTAAACCCGCCGCCGCTAAAATCCGGAGAAAAAGGCATCTGGGTTGAGCCCCTACTTGGGGTGGCGGTGGATTTCCTGGAATTAACCGAGGATTTAAAGTTGCGTTCTCCCAGCACCGCCGGTTTTCTTCCTTCCGGCGGGGGGGATTGGGAACTAAAATGAGGTGGCAGCTCTGAAAAATATTTTTGAACTGGACGGTAAAAAAATTAAGTTAACCAATCTAGACAAAATATTCTGGCCTGAAGAAGGGTACAGCAAGTATGACTTGATTGACTATTTTATCAAGGCGGCGCCATACCTGCTGAAATACCTCGAATCCAGGCTTGTAAATTTCCAGCGTTTCCCAGACGGTATCAAGGGAAAATCCTTTTACCAGAAAAATTGCCCGGACCATGCTCCTCACTGGGTAAAGACAATGACTATTCAATCTACCGGTACGGGAAAAGAAACCAACTATTTGCTGGTGGAAGACCTTCCCACTCTTGTCTGGCTTGCAAACTTAGGCTGCCTGGAAATTCATCCCTGGCTGTCTTCGGCAGGAAGGCTAAAATATCCGGATTTTGCTGTTTTTGACCTTGACCCTCCCGGGCCGGGGTATTTCCCCCGGGTTATGGAAATCGCCTTACTGTTTAAAGAAGCCCTGGATTATCTGCAGCTTAAATCTTTCCCCAAAACCTCGGGAGCTGACGGCCTGCAAATCTACGTGCCCTTGAGCCCGGAATTTACATATCAGGAAGTACGCCTTTTTACCTGGAGTCTCTGCCTTCTGGTGGAGGAAACAGATTCCGGCACAACCCTTGAACGTCGGGTTAAGGATAGGGGGAAGCGCGTTTATTTGGATTATCTGCAAAATGGGCTGGGGAAAACCATTATTGCCCCCTACAGCACGAGGCCCTTGCCGGCGGCGCCTGTCTCGGCGCCGTTAACCTGGGAAGAGGTAAAGAGAGGAGAAGTAACCCAGCAGGACTTTACGATCAAAACCATTATTCCCCGTCTTAAGGAAAAAGGCGACATCTTTACCGGCATGCCGCTCTTACAGCAAAGTATCAGGCCTTTTCTGACCGACCTCAAAAGGGGGAAGCTGAGCAAAAAGGGGAAAGATATACCTTTATAGTTTTAATATTTAATTGGCGGCTTCTTCACATTCATAATAATCGCCTTGAATAATCAGTTCGTTGATGTCCAATTTTTTATTAACTTCGTCCTTTAAAATAGTGAAGAGCAAAGGAAGTTTAGCTTCAGTTTGAACATTGAAGATGCTTTCCCCGTCAAAGTAGAGGGTTCCTGTTAAAAAAGGTCCCTTCGGGAAAACAACTAAGCCCGGTTTGTTATCCCGGCTGAAGAGATCGCTGCCCATGAGATAGGATTCTCCCGTCTCCACGCCTAAAAGGTTCAGCAGGGTAGGCATGATGTCGATTTGGCCGCCTAAAGTGTCGATGGTTTCTCCTGTCGTTAACGAGGGCATCATCATGATCAAAGGTATCTTTTGCTGCTTAATCCACCAGGCTTCATTAGTATCTTCCTTTTCCAAGAAAGCTCCCAGTTCGGACCTGTTTTCTTCAGGTATAGCACCGTGATCCCCATAGATTACAACCAGGGAATTTTCCAGCATACCACTTGCTCTAAGGTTCTCGATAAATTCTCCCAGCATCCTGTCCGTGTAGTTGATAGCTTTCATATAATCTCCGATTAAAGTGTTCTCAAGGGCTCCAAGTTCCAGGTTGCTGTCTATATCGAAATTATAAGGATGGTGGCTGCTTAAAGTCGACAAAAACACATAGTAGGGTTTTCTCCTGTCTTTGATAAGCTCCAGGGATTGGCGCAGAAACTCCCCGTCGCTTAAGCCCATGCCGATAACCTCGTTAAGTTCAAAACTGTCTTCGCTGAAAAAGTCGTCAAAGCCAAGGCTCGGCATCATTATGTCCCTGTTCCAGAAGTTGGGGCGGTTTGCGTGGAAATAGGCTGTGCTGTAGCCTTTATCCTTCAATATTTTGGCCAGAGAATTATAATTATTATTGGGGTAGAGGTGGTTTACGGAACCGTCTTTCAAGGGAAATAAAGAAGTATTGCTGATAAATTCGGCGTCGGCAGTATTGCCGTCAGCCGTTTGGTAATAGATATTGTCAAAATACAAATATTCCCGGGTCAGGCTGTTAAGATGAGGCGTAATTT
>CAZYHL010000082.1:0-7876 GCA_964646795.1 uncultured Syntrophomonadaceae bacterium | reverse complement strand
CCGCTCCTTTCTACTGTTGAATGTAGCGCCTGACGGAATAAATATCCTTTACTTTCTTTAACCCGTTGATAACATTTTCCAGATGCCCCACATCCTTGACCGCAAGGGTAAAATGAAGGGCAACCCCATTATTTTTTGTCGTCCTGCTATTGACGGCTGTGATATTCACTTTCTTGTCGGAAACCACATTCATCAAATCCATAAGAAGGTCAGGGCGGTCGGAACCTAGGATTTCTATATCGACCGGGTAGGAATAAACTTCGCCGTCTTCCCATTCAACATCCAGTAAACGTTCGTCTTTGCCTAATGCCTGGGCTTCCTTATACTTTGCCTGTAAATTGACGCAATCCTTTCTGTGTATGGACAATCCCCTGCCTCTAGTGACAAAACCCACAATATCATCCCCGGGTACGGGGCTGCAGCATTTAGCAAAACGAATCATAATATTGGAAATCCCATCTATTTTCACCCCACCCGTTTTTCCGCCGGTGTTCTGTTTCATTTCACCCATAAGATCCGGAGGAGCAGCCGGTTGCTTGTCCAAAACGGTATCATTGCCAAGTTCTTCTTTTAACCGGGAAACAACCTGGTAAACAGAGGCGCCGCCGTACCCGACCGCCGCATAAACATCATTGGCAGCCATCAGGTTAAATTTTTTGCCTGTTTCCGCCAACAATTTTTCTTTTAGGGCCAGCCGAGGGTCAAGATTATTTTTTTTCAATTCTCTTTCTAATAGCTCTTTGCCCTTAATAATATTTTCTTCTTTTCTTTCCTTTTTAAACCAGCTGCGGATTTTGCTTTTTGCCTGGGAACTCTTGACCATCTTCAGCCAATCCCGGCTGGGAGCGCCCTGTTTGGAAGTCACTATCTCAACAATGTCTCCGGTTTTTAATTCATAATCAAGGGGGACAAGCCGCCTGTTGACTTTAGCACCGACGCAGCGGTGGCCGATATCCGTATGGATCCTATAAGCGAAATCCAAGGTGATGGAACCGGCCGGCAGGTCGATAACGTCACCCTTGGGGGTAAAAACAAAAACTTCGTTGGCAAAAAGGTCTATCTTTAAATGCTCCATGAATTCATGAGCATCACCAAAATCCTGGGACCATTCCAAAAGCTGCCGTAACCAGGATAGCTTCTGGTTAAAATCTTTATCATCCTTGGCCTTCTCTTTATACTGCCAGTGGGCGGCGATTCCGTATTCAGCAGTACGATGCATGTCCCAGGTTCGTATCTGCACTTCCAGCAATTCGTTTTTGGCGCAAACTACGGTAGTGTGCAGGGATTGGTACATATTGGGCTTGGGCATGGCTATATAATCCTTGAACCGGTAAGGGATCGGCTTCCAAAGAGTATGGACAATACCAAGGGTTCCGTAACAATCTTTAACCGTATCAACCAAAACCCTTATCGCCGTTAAATCATAAATTTCGTGAAATTCCTTATGCTGCTCCAGCATTTTTGTATATATACTGTAAAGGTGTTTTGGCCTCCCCTGGATATCCGCCTTAAGTCCGGCTTCTTCAAGCTTATATTTTAAAATTTCCTTGGCGGTATTAATATACTCTTCCCGCTCCTGCCTCTTTTTCGCAAGTTTATCCACCAACAAATAGTACTGTCTTCTGTTAAGGTACCGGAAAGAAAGGTCCTCCAACTCACTCTTCATTTTATAAATGCCCAGTCTGTGGGCCAGGGGAGCATAAATTTCCAGTGTTTCCCGGGCGATTTCCTGCTGCTTTTCGGAAGAAAGATACTCCAGCGTCCTCATGTTGTGGGTTCTATCCGCCAGCTTAATAAGGATTACTCGGATGTCTTTCGCCATCGCCAAAAACATCTTGCGCAGATTTTCCGCCTGCTGTTCCTCTTTTGAACGAAACTCCAGGCGGCTTAGTTTTGTTACCCCGTCCACCAACAAAGCTACTTCATCACCGAAACCATTTTTGATGTTCTCCAAAGACACGGAAGTGTCTTCGACAACATCATGCAGCAAACCGGCAACGATGGTAACCAGGTCCAGATCAAGTTCGGCAAGAATCAAAGCTACCCCCAAAGGGTGGTTTATAAAGGATTCACCCGATACCCGCTGCTGCCCTTCATGGGCATCCCAGGCAAATTTATACGCTTTGTTCAGCAAGTTCAAGTCTTCTTCGGTTTTGGCATATGAAAAAACTTTTTCCTTAATTTCCGTCATGCCGAACCTCACCATCCCTTCATCCCGTCAAGGCTCTAGGCAAAATGTTTTTACCAATTCCTCAGCTTCGGCCGTTAAAAGATACTTCTGAAACGCTTCATATTCCGCTAAAACCATGGTATCCGCCCGGAAAGTCGGATGATTCTTAACCAGCCCAAGAAAATCCTTTTCCTCATTTCCTGCCGCTGCGAACTGCTCCCCCTTCGTGCATAAATCGCAAATTATTTCCAGGGATCGCTGCAGTAAAAAATCCGTTAAGGGATAAGGTACCTTCCCTTGAAGATAAGCGGATATTTCTGTTAGGCTATGAGGGTCTTTCAGGCGGCCTTGCCGAAACCCGGCAAATAGTTCTTGAAAAACTTCCTGGCGAGGAATAGATGCCCCTAATAAAACGCTATTGCGCTTATAATCGTTGGCACCGAAAATCAAGTGGAGCTCTAAGCCCTGTTGTTGACACTGCAAGAAGGCAATCAGATCTTTCAGTTTTTCTTGTTGAAAGGGCAGGGACCAAAGCACCAGATGCCCTCCCCGGCCTTTAAATTCAGGGGGTGCTCCTTTCCCCTGGTGCAGAAAAGCCACCCTATCGCCGGCTATATTTTTAGCCAGAAGCTCTTTTTCGCTGCCGGTATTAACATATACTGTAATGTTCCCTTCTCCCAGGGCTACTAATTCCTGCAAATACCTTCTCTTATTTATCATGTGCCGCCGGTCAACCACAGCTAAAGCTTTTTCCTCGTATATATCACTAAAGGACATACCCTTGACAATTAGACTAAGCTCTTTTTTACCGTCCCAGATATTGACTTCCGGAGCAAAAGCAAGTTCCACTTGCCGCCGGTAAAGCGGTTTTCGGTCATAGCTGCCATTGCCGAAAAACAAAGCCGGGAACTTGATTCCCTGGTCTTCAACCGTGAGTTTCAAATGTTTTCCGTTCTTTCCTACTTTCTTTTTGCCGGTAATCTGGAAGCAGCCACCGAAAACAGGCTGCGGGTTGGACTGCCCAAAGGGAGCCAGCAAGGACAACTCCTCAGCTAAGTTTAAGGTGAGGTCCTTAACGTCTAGGAGAATGTCTAAAAGCGTGCCGGTCTCTTCCCCCGCCGCAGTCGTTTGCTGCGCCAGTAAGTTCAACTCGTCAGCCAATAGATCAATATTTGCTTCTTTTATGGTTAGACCGGCCGCCAACTCATGCCCGCCGAATCTTTCCAGCAGGCCGGCACTCCCGGTTAAAGTCGCCGCCAGGTTGAAACCGGGCACGCTTCGTCCCGATCCCTTTGCCATCCCTTTGCCATCCAAAGAGAGCAGTATTACCGGCCGGTGAAAGGACTCAGACAGCCTTGAAGCGACAATCCCTAATACCCCTTCATGCCAGCCGTGGGAGGCAAGAACCAAAATATGCCTGTCCTGAAGATCTTTGGCATTTATCAGAGCGGAAGCCTCAGCCAATATCTCCTGCTCTACTTTTTGGCGGAGCTTGTTTTCCTTATCCAGGCCGGCGGCTATTTCCCGGGCCCGCTTAAGATCTGAAGTTGTTAAAAGCTCTACCCCCGGAGAGGCATCCCCCATCCGTCCGGCCGCATTTAAACGGGGGGCCAGGCCGAAACTGATGCTTCCGGCATCAACAGGCTTGCCGGCATAACCGGCGGCTTCCAGCAAAGCCCGCATCCCGGTTCTTTCCCCTGCCTGCAGTTTTTCCAAGCCATGCTTAACCAGGATCCTGTTTTCTTCTAAAAGAGGCGCTATGTCCGCTATGGTGCCCAGTGCCACCAGATCCAGATAATTTGCGGCTTCCTTTTCCCTGTTCCTTGCCGCCAGCATAGCTTGGGCCAGCTTGTATGCAATCCCCACTCCCGCCAGGTGCCGGCCCGGATGGCAGCCCTTTTCCCGCCAGGGGTTGATATGAGCCAGGGCTTTTATTTCTCCCTGGGGTTGATGGTGATCCGTAATGATTATATCAAGGCCGAGTTCCCGGGCTAAGATTATTTCTGCCTCTGCTTTTTCGCCGCAATCGACAGTTATCAGAAGCCGGTAACCCTCAGCGGCTGCCTTTTGCACGGCCTCTTTATGCAAACCGTAGCCTTCCGCAAAACGGCTGGGGATATAAAAGGCCGCCTTGCCGCCCAATTCCTTCAGCAAGGAATAAAGCAAGGCGGAAGAAGTAATCCCGTCAACATCGTAGTCCCCATAAACAAGCATCTTTTCCTGCCGCTCCAGGGCAAGGTTTATCCTGCCAAGCGCTTCTTTCATCCCCGTTAAGGAAAGAGGATCACTTAAATCCTGAAGGGAAGGAAAGAGGAATTTTCTCGCCCTTTCTGCCTCAGTAAAGCCCCGCTGACAAAGCAAGACAGCCGTTATTACGGAAATTTCCAAGTCTCTTGCCAAGGCTTCCGCTTGCTCAAACTTCGCTTCCCGGTACTTCCATTTCTTTTTCATTTTGTCCATTTTCCTTTTCCGTCGTGTCTTCCTCTTCCGGCAGGGAACAAGGCGCCGTTACAACTGTCTCTTTCGTGCTCGCCAAAACCTTTTCCAGCTCTCTAATCTTCTTTTTCAATTCTCTTAATTCAAAACCCAGCTTCACGTTTCTAACCAGATTCAAGAATATAATTATCAATGCTCCCGCCGAAGCGGAACCCAGGATAACCAGAACGGCCGATATTTCCATGGTGCCAAACAGGTAATTAACCACAATCATTTCATTATTTAAGAGGGCAAAAACCGCTACCAGCAAGCTAAAAAGCAGCGCGACTATTACAGACCACTGGGTTTTCATACCTACACCTCTTATTCATTATTATTTAGCTCCTTATTTCGCCGTCATGCCTTATTATACCTGCTCCTGTGGCCGAAATACGGCAGTCTCCTGTCCTCTGCTTCTAAGTCCTTTAAGCTGATGACGGCAAAAAAGAACCTGAGGTCATCCCTCAGGTCGGCTGGACTGTTTTATCATTCTTCCGATAGGTTTTCCAGGTGTACCATAACTGGCTGGCAATAAAAAGGGATGAATATGTCCCTGCCACTACCCCGATAAAGAGTGCCGCTATAAAAGGCCTTAAAGCAACTCCGCCCAGGATAAGGAGGGGAATAATAACAAACAGAGTGGTAACGGAGGTATTGATGCACCTGACGAGGGATTGGTTCAAGCTTAAATTGACTATAGCTCCCAGGTCGGCTTTTTTCCGACCCTTGAGGTTTTCTCTGATACGGTCAAAGACCACGATGGTATCATTTATCGAATAACCGATGATTGTCAAGATAGCAGCCACAAAGGGGCTGTTTATTTCAACATGGAAGATAGAGAAAAAAGCCAGAACAACAAGGGCATCATGCGCAAGCGCGGTAATGGCAGCCAGCGCCAATTTAAACTCAAACCGCAAAGTGATATAAATGATTATACCAACCATAGCTAACAGCAGCGCCCAAAAAGCTTGGTTGCGCAATTCCCGGCCGATTGTCGGACCGACATTCTCTATCGCCAGAATGTTTTCAGCGGTGATTTGAGGCCATTTTTCCTGAAATGCGGCAATCACCTCGTTGCGGTCCTGTTCCGTGAGGGGCGGCGTTTTAATAACTGCCTCCCTGCCCGAACCTTCCATAGTACCTCCCGTTTTTTGTACCTGGCTTCCCTGGAGCCCAAAAGGCGCTAATATTTCCCTTATTTCACCGATTTCGTATTCTTCGTCTATATTTATATGAAGTCTGGTTCCGCCGGTAAAATCTACACCTAAATTAAGGCCGCGGGCAAAGAGGGAAATAATCCCGGCAAAGATAATAACAAGGGAAAAGATAAAAGCTTTTTGCTTGTGTTCAACAAACCTGAGCTTATTCACCGGGTTTCACCCCCAGGTACCAAAGGTTTTTCACCAAGTCTGCCCTCACGGACAGGCGAAGCAGCGTTCTTGTCAGTATAATAGCCGTTAAAAAACTCACCAGGATACCGATAGTTAAAGTTACGGCAAACCCTCTGATGGCACCGGTGCCAAAATAGAATAATACACCTGCGGCTATCAAGGTCGTGACATTGGCATCTAAAACAGCCCTGAAGGCTCTTTGAAAACCGGCCTCCAAGCCTGTCCTCGGCGTCCTGCCGGCCCCCAATTCTTCCTTAATACGCTCAAAAATGATTACATTGGCATCCACCGCCATGCCGATGGAAAGAATCAGCCCTGCTATTCCGGGCAATGTCAAGGTAGCATCTAGTAAAGACATAGACGCTAGCACTATAATTATATACAAGGCGAGGGAAAAATTGGCCACCAGGCCCAAAAACCTGTAGTAAACCAACATATAAAACACTACCAAGGCGAGACCGAAGATACCGGCTTTCAACCCCCTGTCCAGGGAATCCCTGCCCAAGGTGGGGCCGACTGATCTTGTCTCCAATTCTACCAGCTCCACCGGTAAGGCGCCTGAACGAAGAACCAGCGCTAAATCCCTCGCTTCTTCGGAAGTGAAATTACCGGAAATCTGCGCTTTTCCATCCCTGATCACAGTCCTTACTTGCGCAACAGAAGCTACTTCTTCATCGAGATGAATAGAGATAATTTGACCGAGATACTTCTCGGTAGCCTCGGCAAACTTACTTGTGCCTGCGGCATTAAATTCCAGGGAGACTGCCGGCCGACCCAGCTCATCAAAAGAAACATAAGCATCTGTAAGATCGGCTCCCGTCAACAGTATATCTTCTTCAGGTCCGACGAAGGTAAGCATAGCCGTCCTGCCTATGATCTCCATGGCCCGGGCATGATCCTCAATTCCCGGCAATTCAATCAAAACCCTGTTTTCGCCCTCCTGGCGGATTTCGGGTTCCGCTACGCCAAATTCGTCAATACGGTTGCGGATAATGGTAATGGCCCTTAAGAGAGCATCTTCGGCATCCTGGCCGTCTGACGTCTCTCTCGCTTCCAAAAGGACATATACTCCTCCTTTGAGGTCAAGGCCTAAGTTCAGCCTGTTCGAAGAAGGTTTGAATATTTCATAGTACCCAAAACCACCCAGCAGGGCAAGGGACAATACCAGCAGGATAAGCTTCAGCATATTTTTTTTGCGCATTCCCCTTCCCCCTCTCCAATAAAAATTCATAACCAATATTATACTCTGAGGCCAATTAAAAGTCAATTAAGGCCGTTGCCCTTTAAAGCAGCTTAGCATCATTGATGACAAGGGCAAAGCTGACGCCTAAAAACCCTGCCGCCCGGCGGCAGAGGACCATTCGTGTTAAAAAAATCTCAAAATATTCCATTACCTTGCTGATTTTGTCGTCAATTTTAAGCTTTAAGGTAATATGGCAGCGGTCTTCATCAACGGTAAGTTCAGATTTCTCTACGGCATAATTAACCCTGTCGTGAATATCAAAGGTAGAAAAATCCCTGTTCCTTACCCTGCTGCGGTGCACATCGGACTTGTCCGCCAGGATTACCGCGGCGGAAACAGGATTGACGGGCTGTCCTTCCCGTTCATCGTGGTTGCCGATAGCAGCTATAACCACCGCCAGCTCTTCCGGAGGCATGCCCATGGAATCCAAAATTTTATAGGCGATACCGGCACCGATCTGTTCATGGTTATACCGTCCCACCACGTTGCCGATATCATGCAAATAGCCTGCTATTGCCGCCAGTTCCGCCTCCCTCTCCGGATAACCAAGCCTTATAAGTATCTCCCTGCTTTTCCGGGCGACAAGGTTTGTATGGC
>CAZYHL010000081.1:0-7921 GCA_964646795.1 uncultured Syntrophomonadaceae bacterium | reverse complement strand
CGGCATTACAGACAGTCCCGTTTTAATGGCGGCTAAAGCTCAATTGAGAAACCAGCGACCCGTGGTATTGGGAGTCTCAACCAATGATGGCCTTGGGATTAATGCGCGTAACCTGGGTACGTTAATTAACGCTAAAAACATCTACTTTATCCCCTTTTATCAAGATAATCCTGCTGAAAAACCTAATTCCATAGCCGCAAATTTCGAATTGCTTATTCCCACTATCCTGAAGGCATTGGCAGGGAAGCAATATCAACCAATTCTCTTAGGCTGATGCCGTATTAAAGGAGGGGAACTTCTATTGCCTCTTATTATCCAAAAATTCGGGGGAACATCCCTGGTATCGTCCGATTTAAGAGGGCTGGCAGCCGATCACATTATTGCTGTCGTTAAAAAAGGATTTTTACCTGTTGTTGTCGTCTCGGCTATGGGCAGGTCAGGTAATCATTATGCAACAGAAACCTTGATTAATCTAGCCGTAAAGGAAAATGACAACCCGGATGATTTAACCCTTGCTTTCCTTCTTTCATGCGGGGAAAATATCTCAGCGGCACTAATGGCCTTACTGTTGAATAAAAGAGGTTACTGTGCCGTGCCCCTGACAGGGGCAATGGCGGGTATAATTACCTCACGCGAGCACCTTGATGCCAGCATAAAAAAAATTGAGAAAAAAGGATTGTATAAAATAATAAAGAATAAAACAATACCAATTATTGCCGGTTTTCAAGGCATCAACAGGTTGGGAGAGATAACAACCCTTGGCAGGGGCGGCAGCGATACTACCGCTGTTGCCCTAGGAGCAGCATTGAAAGCGCAAAAGGTAGAAATATATACCGATGTCTCCGGGCTGATGACGGCTGACCCCCGTATTGTGCCGGAAGCTAAAAACATCAGTTCTATTTCTTACAGCGAAATACTCCAGATGGCTAGCGAGGGGGCCAAGGTGATACACCCCAGAGCCGTAGAAACAGCGATGGAGTTTAATGTTCCGCTGGTAATTAAGAACATTATGAAAACCAATAATGAAACGGTTATCGTTAACAGTAATTATCACCATATCTTTACGGAACCAGTCAGGAAAAAAATAGTAACCGGTATAACCAGCATCAGCCAACTGGCGCAAATAAATGTTAATGCGCCGCTTGAAAAGTCTCAGGAAATGTTTAAACTGCTGGCCGAAGCAAATATCAGTATTGATTTAATCAACTTATTCCCTGGGAAAAACGTTTTCACCATTGCCGAGGGGAAAGCTGCCGCCGCTTTGGAGGTTTTGCATAAGCTGAAGCTGGAAGGGGAAGTAATTCATAATTTAGCAAAAGTAACGGTAATCGGGGCCGGCATGCGGGGTGTACCGGGTATTATGTCCCGCATAGTTGCAGCCTTAAGAAGAGCCGATGTTAAAATACTGCAAACAGCTGATTCCCATATCAATATTTCCTGTTTGATTCATGAAACAGAGCTTAAAAGAGCTCTATGTTCACTCCACGAGGAATTCTTCCTGAGGGCAAAGAAGCAGCCAAAAAAGAAAAACAAAGATAAGGCAAAGAAAAGTATTTGAACCTGAGATATAAATTTGGTATAATTACAATTAGTTTTTTATTGAGGAAGTGAAAGAGATGTTTGGCAAAGTATTAACGGCAATGATTACTCCTTTTGACGATAAGAACGAAGTTGATTATAAACGAGCCTTGGAACTGGCACAATACCTGGTGGATAATGGTTCGGACGGCTTAGTGCTGTGCGGTACGACGGGTGAATCACCGGTATTGAGTGATGAGGAAAAGCTCTTATTGTTTTCGACTATCAAAAAAGGCTTGAAGGGGAAAGTAGCCGTTATTGCCGGAACCGGCAGCAATTCTACTTCGCAATCAATGGAATTCAGCATGAAAGCGGTAGAAACCGGTGTTGACGGTATCATGTTAATTACGCCTTACTATAACAAACCTCCCCAGCAGGGTTTAATAGAACATTTCTCAATTATTGCTGATACGGTTCCTAACACTCCCGTAATGTTGTACAATGTCCCCTCAAGAACAGGAGTCTCCTTGGCGGCAGAAAGCGTCATTACACTAGCAAAAAAGAAAGCAAATATCGTTGCCTTAAAAGAAGCCGGCGGCACTATTAATGATATCGACCAGGTGATAAAGAATACCGGTTCGGATTTTACCCTCTACAGCGGCAATGATGAGGAGACCTTGTCGATTTTGGCTCTGGGCGGGAAAGGTGTGGTCAGCGTAGCCAGTCATATTGCCGGGAAAAAGATCAGAAAAATGATTGACCTTTTCAATCAGGGGGGGGAAAATGAGGCCGTTTTAATACATAGGGAACTTCTTCCCCTGTTTGAAGTATTGTTTATCAGCACAAACCCGATGCCCGTTAAAGCCGCGTTAAAATTACTTGGCCTTGACCGGGGGAGGCACCGGCTGCCTCTTGTAGAACTTGAACGGGAAAAATGCCTGTTGGTGGAAAAAGTCTTACGAGACGAGGGGCTCCTATAAGGAACTTTTACAAAAGCCTTATTAGACGGATAAGGCTTTTTAGTTTGCATTGAAGAAATGGTTGGAGTATAATAAATTTCAGCGGATGCGAACGGAAAAATTCATAATAGTATCGGAGGTTGATATCAATTTTAGCTCGCAAACAAAAGAATAGGAAAAACGCTAAGGAAGCCAGGGTTCAAGTAATCCCTTTAGGCGGAGTTGGCGAAATCGGAAAGAACATGTATGCAGTCATGCAAGAGAATGAAATTCTCTTGTTAGATGCAGGGTTGATGTTTCCGGAAGAAGAGATGTTGGGTATAGACGTCGTTATTCCCGACATAACTTTTCTTTTGGAAAATAAAGAAAAAGTTAAAGGAATAGTCTTGACGCACGGCCATGAAGACCACATAGGAGCGCTTCCTTATATTATCCCTAGGCTCAACGTGCCGATTTATGGAACCAAATTAACTCTCGGCCTGGTGGAAGGAAGGCTGAAAGAGCATAATCTCTTGGATAGTGTTGAACGGGTAGTCTTTACGGCCGGAAGCAATATTCAGGTGGGAAGTTTTAAAATTGAGACTTTTAAAACCAGTCATAGTATTCCCGATTCTGTGGGAGTAGCGGTAACGACCAAAGCAGGTTTAATAATCTATACAAGTGACTTTAAGTTCGATCAAACCCCGGTTGATGAGCATGTCATGGATTTTTACAAACTGAGTGAACTGGGGAAAAGAGGAGTTCTTCTGGCGATCACAGACAGTACGAATGCGGAAAAGATCGGTTATACTCCGTCAGAAAAAGAGGCCGGCAAAAACATTAAGGAAATTTTCCGTACCGCTACCGGCAGAATAATTGTGGCCAGCTTTGCCTCAAACGTGCATAGGATACAACAGGTCATTGATGCCGCTTATATCCATAAGCGTAAGGTGGCCGTGGTAGGCCGCAGCATGGTAAATGTCGTTCAAATATCTATGGAGCTTGGGTATCTAAAAGTACCCAAGGGAACCTTGGTAGAGGTAGATACCCTCAATAATTATCCTCATAATCAAATAGTGCTGCTGACTACGGGAAGCCAAGGGGAACCCATGTCGGCTCTGACTAGGATTTCCAAGTCCGACCACAGGAAGGTGAGCATAAACCCGGGAGATACAGTTATTATTTCCGCCTTGGCCATTCCGGGGAATGAAAAGATGGTTTCTAAAACAATCGACAATTTATTTCGCCTGGGCGCCAATGTGATTTATGAACCGACCGCCGGTGTGCATGTATCCGGACATGCAGCCCAGGATGAATTAAAAATGATGCTTAACCTTTTAAGGCCTAAGTATGTTATGCCTGTCCACGGGGAATACCGTCACATGATCCACCATGCGAAACTGGCAGAGATAATCGGTGTGCCCCCCGGCAATATATTCCTTACGGAAATCGGGAATGTCCTTGAGCTGACAAGTAACAGCTGCAAAATCAACGGCAGCGTTGCCTCCGGAAAAGTACTGGTAGATGGCCTTGGTGTTGGTGATGTTGGCAATATCGTCTTGAGGGACAGAAAACATTTGTCTGAGGACGGTATCTTTATTGTTATCATGACAATAAGCAGTGAGGACAATCACCTTATAACCGGCCCTGATATAGTGTCGCGGGGTTTTGTTTATGTACGTGAATCGGAAGCCCTCTTAGAAGAGGCAAGGGAACTTATCACGAGAAATCTTGACGACTTGGGCAAGAAGAACAAGCAAGACTGGTCATCAATCAAAAATGGGGTTAAGGATACTATGGCTAAATATTTATATGAAAAAACAGGAAGACGTCCTATGATACTGCCCATAGTCATTGAAGTATAATTAAGCTTGTCATGTCATAGCTGATTGCTTAAATGACTCGTTCACGTCGAAATACAGAATAGGTTTCGGCTAATAGGCAAAATATATATTGAGAGATGCAGCAAAGGGAGAGTGAATTATTCTTGGATTTATCCTACCGTCGCTTAAGGACCTCTCCGAGAAAGCCGAAACCAACGCCGGACATTCCTTCACAGGGAACGGCAGCTGAAAACATTAAACAATTGGGTCAGTCAGATATACCTGTCTCAACGGGTAGTATACATTGTATTACCATCATTGGTCAGATAGAGGGGCATCTTATTCTCCCCCCTCAAAATAAGACAACAAAATATGAACATATCATCCCCCAATTGGTTGCCGTGGAACAAAACCCGCAAATTAAAGGTTTGTTAATTGTCCTTAATACTGTGGGGGGCGACGTCGAAGCAGGCCTGGCCATAGCAGAGTTGATCAATACGATTTCCAAACCGACGGTATCGCTGGTCTTGGGGGGCGGGCACAGTATCGGTGTTCCTATTGCCGTGGCGGCGGATCATTCTTTTATTGCCGAAACAGCTACGATGACTATTCACCCGATCCGCTTGACGGGATTGGTTGTCGGCGTGCCGCAAACTTATGAATACCTCGATAAAATGCAGGATAGGGTTATCAGGTTTGTGTGCAGACATTCCAGCATTACGGAACCCAGGTTTAGGGAGCTTATGTTTAATACGGGACAGCTGGCCAGGGATATCGGCACGGTTCTGGTCGGAAAAGATGCAATAGAAGAAGGATTAATAGGCAATGTCGGCGGCTTGGGGGAATCTATCTCCTATTTAAAGCAGATCATTTCCCGGACTGAGGTGGAGTAAATGAGTCTTCATTACGCAGCCTTACCCTTTGAACTCATTTTTGCCCCTAATAATGAGGAAAGAGAAAGAGAATATATTGAGATTCATTTTTCAGATCTAAGTCTGATAGTCCAGCCTATGTCCGTCAACCGCTTTAAGATAGTACGGGTAATATCAACCAATCCTCAGGTATATCTGAACCCGGCCCTGACGCCGGGGCATTATTTGACGCTGAGCCTTATTTCGGAGGAGCCTCAAGGTCTATTTTCACCTAGTAATTAATTCTTAATCGGCAGCATATATTTTTTACATCTCAGTAAAGGAGATGTAAAAATGATGTGTATCCTGGGAGGAGTTGGCGGGGGCATCCTCCTTTTTTTAACGGGCATTGGCCTGATGAGCAGAAGCGCGGCTTCTTTTTTGGGGGATAAAACCAAAAAAGCAATAACCTTTTATACCGGCAACCCTTTAAGGACTTTTTTTATCGGCATGATCCTAACGGCGGTTGTTCAAAGCAGCAGCCTGATAACTGTCATAACTGTGGGCCTGGTGCATGCCGGGGCCTTAACTCTCAAGGGGGGAATTGCCGTTATTCTGGGGGCCAATGTGGGGACAACAATAACGGCGCAATTATTTTCCCTGCATGTGGAAGAGTATGGTATTTATCTTATCTTTCTAAGCGGCATTGTTTATTTGTGGAAGGGAAAAAAGACGGCCTTTATTTTTTTAGGCTTAGGTTTTGTTTTGACAGGGTTAAATTTGCTGGCCAGCGGTTTAGCGTCATTTGGAGACCCGAAGGCCTTGCGGCTAATATTTGACTTTGCCTCAAAGTCTCCGGCTTCAGGTGTGGCGGCAGGAGCTTTAGCGGCAGCGATTGTCCAAAGCAGCAGTGCCGTAACTGCCTTAGTCATTGCTTTTGCCAGGAACGGCGGCGAAGAACTATCAGCCTGTCTGTCCTTGGTAGTGGGAGCGGATATCGGTACCTGCCTTACCTCTTTGCTGGCAGCCGTTAATACCAATCTTGCCGGGAAAAGAGCTGCTCTTGCCCATTTCATTTTTAACTTAGTCAGCGCTGTGGTAATAGCAGCGGTACTACCATTATTTGCGCGCTTGATTAGCTATTCTTCTCGGGACATATCCAGGCAAATCGCCAACGGTCATACCCTGTTCAATTTAATTGGCGGCCTCTTATTCCTTCCTTTGATTGACAGCCTCGCCTCTTTTGTCGAAAAAGTTATACCTGAAAGGATTATTAAATGAAATGTAAATAAAGGTTTTTTTATATTTATGCCGAAATTTTGGATAGAAACGATAGCGGAGGTTGAGCATGAGCATCTTTGAAGCAATCATCCTTGGCATTATTCAAGGGCTTACTGAGTTTTTGCCTGTCAGCAGTTCCGGTCATTTAGTAATTGCCCAGCAACTTTTGGGTATTGAGCAACCGGGTGTCACTTTTGAGGTCATGGTTCATTTCGGCACCCTCTTTTCGGTAATATGGATATTTTTCGATGATATCGTTAAACTGTGTAAGGGCATTTTCCATGACAGGGTACAAAAGAAGTTGTTTTTGCTTTTGGCTGTATCCCTAGTACCAACAGGCATAATAGGCTTAATTTTCAAGCCTTTCTTCGAAAGCATCTACGATTCTTACATAACTGTGGGCTTTATGCTTTTAGGCACGGGATTAATGCTGAAAGCCATATCCTTATTTCGAAGGGGTACTAAGGATATAGAAGGAATGAGATATGCCGATGCCCTTTTCATCAGTTTTGCACAGGGTATAGCGATTATTCCGGGCATATCCCGTTCGGGAGCGACAATTACCGCAGCCATGGCGCGAAAACTTGATATCGCTACGGCCGTTAAATTTTCCTTTCTGATGTCTGTTCCGGCGATTCTCGGCGCTACGGCAATGGAAGCAAAGGATCTTATCACTGACGGCTTTGGCGAAATTAATTTTGTCCCCTATCTTATTGCAGCCTTGTTTGCATTTTTGGCGGGTTTAATTGCTATTAAAACTTTTATCAGACTTTTAAAGGCGCAAAAATTTTATTATTTCTCTTATTATTGCTGGTTTGTAGGTGCGTTTGTTATAATTACCGCATTACTTGGTTTTTAACGAGGTGGCCTTATGCTATTTCTCTTTGAAGAATTAAATGACGATGTGAAAAACCAGGTTAAAGGAATCTTGTTTATCTGCCTTGCCGGTCTTATGCTGACGGGCCTGGTTTTAACCGAAAAAACAGGAGAATTCGGACTATTTTTAAACAATTTCCTGCGTTTTTTAGCCGGGGAAGTAGCCATAGTATTACCTGTACTTTTTTTTGTTATCGGGATAAAAGTTATGCTGCCGGAAAGCATTAAAAACCTCCGGCTAAGACTATTGGGAATTTTGCTGTTTTTAATGATTCTGATGATTTCAGCCCATTTGAGTCTCATGATGGAACTATACGAGACGTCCAACCTGACCGGAAGTTCCTTGTGGGAGGCCAGCCTGAGAATGGGAGCGGCCCACAGGGGAGGCGGCATGCTGGGAGCAGCAGCAGCAATCATGCTCTATTTCTTCTTCAAGGATATAGGCAGTTATATTGTACTCGGTACTTTAACATTAATATCTTTTTTACTTGTAACCAATTTATCTGTGACTAAGCTGGCGGGAAATACCATGCGAGCGGTAAAATCAATTTTACAGACTACCTTTAAAACTCCTTTACTCTTTAAACGTATTTCCCGGTATTTTTTTGACAACCCCCCTGATAAAAATGGATAT
>CAZYHL010000080.1:4388-7921 GCA_964646795.1 uncultured Syntrophomonadaceae bacterium | reverse complement strand
GATTTATGAGGAACTGGAATACTCCGCCAGAATCATGAAGCGGTTGGGCTGCCGGGTATTTGATGTATCAAATAAAGCTGTTGAAGAAGTAGCAAATAAAATTTTATTGTGTGTAAGGGAGGAAGAAGCATGACGATGGAAGCAGGAAAAATGGTTTTTCTTTTTCAAGAAGGAAAAGCGGAAATGAAAGAGCTTTTAGGCGGCAAGGGGGCAAATTTGGGTGAAATGACAAATATCGGCTTGCCTGTACCGCCGGGATTTACTATCAGCACGGAGGCTTGCAGGGATTATTACCGCCAAGAGAAAGCATTAAACTCTAAGTTGAAAGAAGATGTTTTGGCAGCCCTCCGGCAGATGGAAAAAGCGTTACATAAGACTTTCGGCGACAAGGAAAACCCTCTGCTTGTATCGGTTCGTTCCGGCGCGGTTTTTTCTATGCCGGGCATGATGGATACGATTTTAAACCTGGGATTGAATGATGAAACGGTGAAAGGGCTGATTGCATCTTCCCAAAATACGTCTTTTTCCCTTGACTGTTACCGCCGCTTTATCCAAATGTTTGCCAATGTTGTGCTCCAAATGGAACATTTTATGTTTGAGGATATTTTAAAAGAAGTAAAAAATAAGGCCGGTGTTGTTTATGATAAAGATTTAAAGGAAGATCACCTTTCCGAGTTGATTGACGCTTACAAGCAAGTAATATTAAAGGAAACCGGCCGGCCTTTTCCCCAGGATCCCATCGAACAGCTTTTCCTGGCAATTGAGGCTGTCTTTGATTCCTGGAACAACCAGCGGGCGAAGGTGTACCGGCGTTTAAATAGAATTCCTGAGGATTTAGGTACGGCTGTGAATATTCAAGCAATGGTATTCGGTAACATGGGCGAGGACAGCGGTACCGGCGTTGCCTTTACCCGTAACCCTTCAACCGGTGAGAATGCTGTTTACGGGGAATTTTTGATGAATGCTCAAGGAGAAGATGTTGTTGCCGGGATCAGGACCCCGCTGCCCATCAGCCAGATGGCTTTTGATATGCCCGCAATCTATGCGGAGTTCACCAATGTTTGCGGTATATTAGAAAAGCATTACAGAGATATGCAGGATATTGAGTTTACCATTGAGAAAGGAAAATTCTTTGTATTACAGACCAGGACAGGGAAGAGAACGGCGGCATCTGCCGTTAAAATAGCCGTCGACATGGTAGAAGAAGGCTTAATAACCAGAGAAGAAGCAATTTTACGGATTAATCCCCTGCAAATTGATCAGCTGCTGCACCAGCAGATTGACCCCAAGGCTGAACTTACCGTCCTGACCGTCGGCTTGCCTGCTTCTCCCGGCGCCGCTGCCGGCAAAATCGTTTTTGATGCGAATGAAGCGGAAACAATGGGGCAGAAGGGAGAAAAAGTCCTTCTGGTACGTCCCGAGACAACTCCTGATGATATCCACGGCATAGTCGCCGCCCAGGGGGTTTTAACCACCCGGGGAGGAATGACCAGCCATGCCGCCGTTGTAGCCAGGGGCATGGGCAAACCCTGTGTTTCCGGTGCCGAGAATGTCCATATTGATACCGCTGCGGGTTTGATTGAAATCAAGGGGGCGGTTATCAAAAAAGGAGAAGTACTTTCAATAGACGGATCAACAGGCAGGATAATCAAGGGCGAAGTAGAACTCATGGAACCTCAGCTCAGCCAGGAATTTAAAACTATTTTAGCATGGTCTGATAAGCTACGGACGCTGGGGGTAAGGACTAATGCCGACACGCCGGGTGATGCTGCGAAAGCGTTAAGCTTCGGGGCTGAGGGCATCGGTCTTTGCCGGACGGAGCACATGTTTATGGCCCAGGACAGGCTTCCCGTGGTGCAGGAGATGATTTTAGCGGAAACCCTGGAAGAAAGGGAGGCTGCCTTAAAAAAACTGCTTCCCATGCAACAGAACGATTTCAGAGAAATATTGAGGGTAATGGCAGGCTTACCCGTTACGATAAGGCTTCTTGACCCGCCTCTGCATGAGTTTTTACCCAACCTGGAGAAGCTGATTGTAGAGGTTACCATATTAAAAGCATCCGGGGGCTCCGCTAAGGAGATTGCCGCAAAAGAAAAGTTGATCAAGCAAATCAGGAGCCATGCGGAACAAAACCCCATGCTGGGACAAAGAGGCTGCCGTATGGGGCTGGTCTATCCCGAAATCTATCAGATGCAGGTAGACGCAATTTTTAATGCTGCCGCAGAGTTGTTGGAAGAGGGCGTAGAGGTATGCCCTGAGATAATGATTCCCTTGGTGGGCCATGCAAAAGAATTGGAGTTAGCGCGCGCAATGGTGGAGGAAAGGGCCGAGGTTATTGCCCGGGAAATGGGAAGAAAGCTGCCTTATCTGGTGGGAACGATGATTGAACTGCCAAGGGCTTGTATTACTGCGGCAGAAATCGCCGCCCACGCCGACTTCTTTTCCTTTGGCACCAATGATCTTACGCAAACGACTTTAGGATACAGCAGGGACGATGCCGAAGGCAAGTTTCTGCATCATTACTTACAGCAAAAGATTCTTAAAGATAACCCCTTTGCTGTTTTAGACAGGGACGGCGTAGGTTTTCTGGTCAGGACAGCAGCCCAATTCGGCCGTGGGGTAAAGCGCGGCCTGAAAATGGGAATCTGCGGTGAACACGGCGGCGAGCCCGAATCTATTGAATTTTGCTATTTAACAGGCCTGGATTATGTAAGCTGTTCTCCCTTCCGGGTGCCGGTAGCCCGGCTGGCAGCCGCCCAGGCGGCAATTAAAAACAAGGACTAATCTAATTAACGCAAAAGGATTAGTTGACATTTTTTAAACCTGCATGCCTACCAATGATGCAAAATGATGCAATAGGGTACTGTCTTTGAAATGAGGCACAGTGCCCTTTTTTAACTTAAAGAAAAAAAATCCGTGGAATTCTACAAGTTCATTTGTATAATAGGTTAGATGGTAGAGGAGGTGAACCTGTGGATGATAAGATCGTTGAGCTGATAAAATCTCAAAAGGACAAAGGCCTCACGCTCATACAACAACAATATGCGGGGCTGATACATTATATCGTTCGAGGCATTTTACAAAATGAGAACGATACGGAAGAGTGTATCAACGATATCTGCTTAAAAGTCTGGTACTTCATTGAGAGCTATTCCCCGAATAAGGGCAAATTCTCCACATGGCTCACCGTCATTTCGCGCAATACGGCACTCAATTATCTGAAACGGAAGCATAAGGAGCATGATGAACTGAAAGAAGAAACGGCGGGCCCGTTCTCTTTGGAAGGCGACATCCTTCGCCGGGAACGAGCGGAAGAGCTAAAGCGTGCCATAGGTAGCCTTTCCCTGGAAGAACAGCATCTTTTCTACCGCAAATACTATTACCTGCAGCAGATATCCCAAATTGCTGCAGAGCTGGGAATGACAGAGAGGTCTGTGGAGGGAAAGCTCTACCGCCTGCGAAAAAAGCTGCAGAAGAAACTGGGAGGAGATTTTAGATGAGTTGGAAGCAACAAAAAAACCATTTCAATTCAG
>CAZYHL010000080.1:0-4378 GCA_964646795.1 uncultured Syntrophomonadaceae bacterium | reverse complement strand
GAATATAATTTTGACCAACAGGTAATTGAGCGGCTCAACGAAATAACTCCGCCAGAAGAGGAAATCCGTAAGACAAATCCGTGGAGCTTACCCATCGACTATATCACCTGGGGCTTTATTCTGACGACCCTGCGTTTGAATTTTTTGTTCCTACAGTATCTTCTGCCTACCATAGGTGTTATACTTATTTTTCTTGGCTTTCGCAGCCTGAGAAAGGAAAACAAATTTTTTAATATTGCCTGGATTATTTCTATACTAAAGCTGTTTTTTCAACTGGGGGAAATAATTTTTGTTTCCACGCCCCTAAACATTGCGGAATATCCGGAGATTATCCCCGGTACAGTAATGCTTTTCTTCCAGATAGCCATGTATCTTGTTTTCCGGGCAGCCTTGAAAGAAACCTTTAAAAAAGCGGGCAGACCGATGAAAGGCGACCCGCTGCTGGGAGTATCCTGTTTGACGGCGGTAGTTTTCCTCGTTGCCTTGTCTCCCTTTTCCGGCAGCTGGTTGGTCTTTATCTCCCTAGTGACATGCTATATCCTCATTGTACGATCCCTGTTCAGCATAGAAGGCCAATTGGGTGATACGGGATACGTTTTGACAAACGCACCGGTCAGGATCAGTAACCAAAAATTCGGATGGACATATTTTATTATTGTGCTGGCAACGATGATAATATGCAGTGTCTATTACAACCATTTACAACTGGATCCACAAGAGTATTCTCTGCCGAAAACCACTGAAGCAAGGCAACAGTTGCTTGACATGGGCTTTCCCGCCGAAGCCCTGCGATATCTCAGCGATGAGGACGTGACCATGCTGGGTGATGCAGTCGATGTGGAATCCTTTAGTGGGTTGTTGATGTTTGACGCAAAGAAGGTTGAATACACATATACCAGCCATTATGTACCGGGCAAAAAAAATGTTGAGCCCAATACTGTCTATATCGAAATGCCGGGAAAGGTGATTTACGTTATGCAGTATTTCCTCTGGAAAGGAGGCCGGCCGGTCTGGCAGGATGGTATTCTGATTACAGGAGGACCCAGAGTGCTTGACAGGCAGATTGTCAGCAGCTGTTTGTTTTTCAACAAAGGAGGTAAAGAATACACTGCGCCTTTTCCCCGCCTGGCGTGTGACCAAATTACACAAAATACAATGTTCGACACCTACTACCCCATAGTGATAAGGGGATCTCTAAGTTATCCCTTTGGTTCCGAAGAGCAGGGAGGGTATGTACTTTACCGTTATACGGTCGGAACTGACAGTGATAAATATATCACCTCTGCTATCTTTAGTTACGTACACTTTTCAAGCCCGCTACACATTCCCTATACAAGGACCGAGGACTTGATTTTAAGTTATACCTTTGAGGCTGGACTACAGCAGAGCTATACAAATTACGATTCTCTGGCATCAAGAGAAGCAGCCCAGGAAAATTGAAGACAGGGAAAGCAAGGACAAGTTGACAAAAATTGAATTAAGCAAGGGAATATTAAGCAGAAGGAAGATGGAAAATAATTGAGGAGAATCAGCCGTTCCAGAGGGAGCGGCTGATTTTTTGGAAGGTACCGGCGATTAAATCGATAATACTGCGGAAACCCCTGACAAAAATATTGGCTTTGGCGATATTTTTGGCTGCTACCAGCTCTCTTTCGAGTATGACCTTTCCGCCTACCTGCACCTGGATTGTGCCTGCGGCGTCCCCCTTGGCAAGAGGTGCCTCAATAGTATTGCCAATAATTTTTAACTCGACTTCGGCTTCGGAGTTAGCCGGCAACACCGCCTTCAAAGGTGAGGCGACCGTAACTTCCAGTGTTCTTTCTTTCCCTTTTCCAACGGGAATTTCACCTGCAATATCCTCCGGGGTCAGAAGAATTTTTGTTTTAAAATTACGAAAACCGAAATCCAGTAGCTGGCGGGAGGTATCAAGCCTGGTTTTTTCACTTTGCGTGTTTAAAACAATGGCAATAAGACGCATCTCATTTTGTACGGCTGTACCGGCCAGGCAGTAACCTGCTTCTTCCGTCCAGCCGGTTTTCATACCGTCTGCGCCCGTGTAACTGCCCAGCAGCGGATTCCGGTTATATTGCTTTATATTGTTAAAGGTAAACTGCCGCTGTGATTCATATTCCATGAGCTCGGGATGGTTGTTGATAATTTCCCGGCTTAAAATACCGATATCACGGGCGCTCATATAATGTCCGGCTGAAGGCCAGCCTGTGCTGTTTTCAAAATTTGTCTTCGTCATACCCAGCGAGCGTGCTTTATCGTTCATTTCCTGAACAAATACTTCTTCACTGCCCATCAAATACTCGGCGACAGCAACGCAGGCATCATTGGCGGAAACAACCGATATCCCCTGTACAAGGTCCTTGAGGATAACTTTTTGCCCGATTTCCAGGTACATCTGCGAGCCTTGCATCCGCCACGCATTCTCGCTGATAACGATAACATCATCTAAAGAAGCCCTTCCTGCTTCAATCGCTTCAAAGACCAGCAATAGGGTCATCATTTTGGTAATACTGGCGGGAGGAAGAGGGGTATCGGTATTTTTTGCATACAGGATGCTTCCTGTTTCCGCCTCCAGCAGGAGAGCCGCTTCGGCTTCCAGGTCGAAGGGCAAGGAGATAGCGAAAGCCGGTTTATCCTCGGCGTATACAGGGCTGATAAAGGAGAATAGCAGTAATATTATTAAGGGAAAAACGAAACATTTGCTTTGAATTTTAAGGGGCATTATCTTCCTTCCTCTCCTTGAATGTCTTTAACATGACGTGCAAACCGGCAGCGTCATTTTTTCCATCCCTAATATATACTGGTTTAAGAAGCTTAAATCCTGCCTGAAAAACAAGATTGACTTTGAACATTATACCAATATTAACAAGAATAAGCATTAAGCTTACACCCTGATTTACCAATTATAATGAAAATTTTCTCGGCGAGGTCACGTTTTAAAATTGTAACCATGAATTAATTATTGTTAAGTAAATGTTAAAAAAATGGAAAGCGATAGCCAAAAAGCAGGAATAAGTGTTTGGTTGGCGAATACTAAAAAGCCGAATCTGGAAGCAGGTGATAAATGATGACTGCCTTAATTCCTGAAGAAACCATAGAGGAAATAAGGAGATCTTTAGATGTTGTTAAAGTTGTTTCCGAATATGTGGTGTTAAAAAGGACAGGACGTAATTATGTCGGACTCTGCCCTTTTCACCAGGAAAAAACGCCGTCCTTTATGGTCTCTCCCGAAAAACAAATGTATCATTGTTTCGGTTGCGGCCAGGGAGGAAACGTTATTTCCTTTCTTATGGAGATAGAGAAAACTACTTTTCCGGAAACAATAAAAAATTTGGCTGAAAAAGCCGGGATCAGGCTCCCTGAAAAGGAGTTGTCTTTCGCTCAGCAGGAGCAAATCAAAGAGAAAGATATGCTTTATAAAGTGGTTAAATTAGCTGCTGCATATTATGAATATGTGCTTTTTAACAGTCCCGCCGGCAAAGAAGCCCTAAATTACTTAAGATGCCGGAAGATTAAGGAAGAGACGGCTAGAAGATTTAAACTGGGTTTTGCTCCGGATAATTGGGAAGCGTTGTTGAAATTTATGAAGAAAAGAGATATATCTGCGGAAATTCTTTTAAAAGCCGGGCTTGTTACTTTGAACAGCAACAAGAACGGCTATTATGACCGTTTCAGGAAAAGGCTGATTTTTCCGATAGCAGACCGGAAAGGCAGGATTGTCGGTTTTGGCGGCAGAGTCCTGGGAGCGAGCGAACCTAAATATTTAAACTCGCCGCAGACCTATCTTTTTGATAAAAGCCGGCTCCTTTACGGCCTGCATCTTGCCGGTAATGATATTAGAAAAGAAGGATATGCGCTGGTTTTTGAGGGGTACATGGATGTCATTACTGCCGTCCAAGCAGGCATTAAAAACGCCGTTGCTTCCATGGGAACATCCCTGAGCTTTGAACAAGCCCGCCTGCTCAGGCTTCACGGGAAGGAAGTTGTTATCTCCTATGACCCGGACACAGCAGGCCAGGCAGCCACATTGCGGGGTTTAAAAGTATTAAAGAAGGCGGAATGTAATGTTAAGGTGGCGGAACTGCCGGCGGGGATAGACCCCGACGCATACATCAAAAGCAAAGGCCAAGAAAGCTTTAAAAAAGAGATTATCGCTGCTTCTTTGCCCCTGGTGGAGTACCAGTTGCAAAAAATAAAAGAGAACTATAATCTGCAAAATGCCCAGGATCAAGCGGGTTATTTACGGGAATCCCTGGAAGTACTGGCTGAAATCGAGGATGTTCTGGAGAGAGAGAGTTACACCAAGAAAATTGAGGAAGAATTAGCGCTCACGGGCGGCGCTTTCAGGCAGGAGCTAAAAAAGACA
>CAZYHL010000079.1:0-7956 GCA_964646795.1 uncultured Syntrophomonadaceae bacterium | reverse complement strand
GGAATTGTACTTCATTGATATAGGATAAACAAATTAACAGGAACGATTATATACTTGAAATGAATACTAATTTTAAAACAACAGTATTTAATAAATCAAAGACTATCAAATATCAGAATCATTCATTCCTTGTTTACTCTACAACCGTGAAAGATTAAGGATTAACAAAGAATGAACATGTCATTAAATTGACAGTTTGTTTATGTTTTACTGATTATTTGACATTTTGTTGATATACTTGACAATATGCACGATTCTAATTGACAGATACTGTACAATTTTACGTCGTAACTTTACATAAAATGCCTTTAAAATTACAGTTATTTACATATCCAATCTATTAAGTCACTTATTTTAAGATACTTAAATGTTTACACAATATAGTATGTAAATAGTGTCTCGTTTTTGAGGATTTTTGATATAACAAAAATAATTTAACGCTTGTTAACAGTTGTGTTTTTTCATACTTAGATTGACAATGCATGTTAACAGCATTTATCAAAAATGACATAAGCCATACATGTTAATTGTTGCTATTAACAATATAATACATGAATTATCATTTGTGAAATTAATGTGTTATGACCTATGCCAGGTTCCTGAAATAATAAGCAAACACAGGAAACAGAAAGAGCAGCTGATCAGCCACTCTTTTCTTATGATCTTATATGATAACTCAGCAATTGAAATATCATTTCATACTCCAGCTTAATAACAACCATTAAATTTTAAAATGAGTAAGTATGTTTGGTATTCATTCTATAGACTTAACTATATTTTTGATTTTCAGTAACTTTTGAAATATCAATTTAAACTGAATCTTATTTTATCCAATTGCATAAAAAGTATCAATCAATTGGTATAGAGTTAATTATTATCAATACAAACTATTTTCGTGTCTCGTTGTTGGATGAAATCGAATAAATTTGGGTATTAATGGACTCCAATGATACTGGCTGCATTCGTTTATTAACAGTCCATGTAAGACTTTTCTTATGAAAAATGGGTTAATTTCAACCCTTTGAAAAAACACTGCCAGATTGATACTTTTTGTTACTACAATAATTACCAGGTAGCGCTTTTATCTCTGTTTTTCGTTGTATGGGCTGTTCTCCAAAACCTCAAAACAACGTTCATAGTATTGAAGCATTTGATCATGTTTGTTGGTCCATCCAATCCCAGATGGGTGCCCTTTCTCTTTCCATTTATACAGTAATAATATCTCTCCTGCAAGCATTTCCAGTATTTCCCTGAATTTAAACAAGTGATGGTTACCTTTATAATAATAAACAGCTTCGCGGATAAATTCCGATTTTCCACCCTCGTAACATTTTGCCTCTTCTATCCATTCTGGACTTAATCTGCATGTTGCACTGATTAAATTAGAATTTTTGCGTTTCTTAAAATGTCTATCCATTTTTATAATTTTAAATAATTTTCCTTTAGGTCTTTCTTAATTTCATTAATTACTCTTTCACTGGTATTGACTTTTTCTTCAAGGTCCGTAACATTAATTCCTTGCAATCTGAGGTTGTAAATAATAGCAGATATGCTCATCAGGTCAAAAGGCATTTCTGGATTATCAATATTTAACATCATAGTGTGTTTAAACAACTCTTTTTGAAAAAGACTAAGCCTTTCAATCATCTCTTTTACCCACCTCAACGTTTTTAAATTGTCCAATGTTTTTTCCTGTGTCTCTGAAGAAAATGTATGAAGGTTGTTTAAAACCCATTCATAAATCTGTGATGGTCTTATATAATCTTCCATAGTTAAAACTATTTTTGCAGAATTTGAATTTGCGTTTTCCATGTTCCTGCATTTGCTCCATTAAAATTTGAAGGCAATTTATCACCATAAATTTTTTTCATCATATCGAATACCTCACCTAATGTTTGGCATTTGGGTTCCGGTTCTACTTTAAATTCATCTCGTATTTTATTTTCGACTGGGTTAGTTTCAGTTTTTACTTCTTTTTTCTGAGCCGATTTTTCACTTTGTCTGAACAGGCGCCAATCGAGTTTTATCAGGTAGTCTGCAAGGTCGTTTCCCTTCTTTTTGTCCATTTCGGGGGCTAAGTTTTCCAGCAAATCACAGAATATAAACCTGGTTCCGGACAATCTGTTTTTATAGTCATTAGCTTTATATTCCCATTCCTTGAAGGCCTTCCCATTGATTGATAGATCAGGGAAGGTATAAACATCCCTTCCCTGCAATACTTTTAACTTATCTAATGAAAAGCTGCTTTTATTGTAGACTGCCAACCATAAAAAATTTTTATGTTGCTCAGGAAATCCAAAATACAATGTGCTATAAATTGCAGTTTTGGGAGCTTCCACCAGTGCAACTGGATTCAGTGGATATATTCTTAGTAGGTGTTCACCAAACAAGCATGATACAATCTTTTCCTGCTTGTGATATTCATCAAGCCATTTTGGCAATCGCTGATTTTTCCTGGCGTAATGCTTTTCAAGAATTGCATGTAAGAAGTCCGTACCCGTAGTATGATTGGTCTCATCAAACTGTTTTACCTGGATTGCCCTAATATGACCCCTATAGTCAATGAAAGGAAATGTGATAGCCCCAGCTCTATAACCATTTGTAACTGTTCCAAGATAATAAAGAGAAATAACCTTCTCAATATCATTAATTTCAAACGGAAATGCAATCTTATTGAGCAAATTCTGAATGAACAAATTCTGCCCATATTTTTCCGGAATCAAAGTTTGCATTAATATTTCAAAAGGAATAAATACCGGGTTAGCATTCTGGAATTTTGATTGAGTAGAAAAAATTTTTTTCTCTGGAACAGTAATTTTGGTAATGTCAGTAATTCTGTTTTCCTCCTCCTTTATAGCTTTTGCATATCCGTCCTGGTATGGATTAAGGTGATAACAGCATTTACATTCTCTGTCACAACGACCATACTGACTTGGCAGGTAAACACCTGTGATGGTGTCGATATACCGAACATAAGTTTTTTTGCCACAATTCGGGCAATTATGCTTCTTACTGCCTGTCTCTAATTTATATCGATATGAATTATTTAAATTACTTAAATTACTCATTATAAAAACTTTTTTTAGGAATTATTATCAGATGGGGTAATGTAGATTGCAAGTTTATTATCCGTAACCCTCTCCACTAAATAACCCATTGCCCTTAACTGTTTAATAAAATTCCGCTTGTTAAAAGGCTTCATTCCGTCATCCATGCAAAAGGCTTTATATTCGGGATATAAATTTTTGATCAATAGGTACTTCGAGGAAGAACTATTGTAATTGTTTTCTTCAAGGAACAGTTTAATGCTGTTACTCTCAATTTTGTATTGTTCAAGGGCTTTTTGTGCAGCAACACATTCTGAAAATTTTTTTTGATCAAGCAATCTGTTAAGACCAATAAGCACCCAGTTAAAGACACCAGAGAGTTCACTCTCAATAATCTTTGTGTGTAACTGTTTATCCTGTTCATGCTCAGGAATAGTAATATCAAAAGGTATAATTATAAATCGTCTGAAATAGGCATTAGTATGCTCTACATCGCGTGGCAACTCATTGCAATTAAAAATCAACTTTGCATATTGTCTGAGCATAAAGGGTTGTCCATAAGGTAATCTGGCTTCAACGGGTTCTCCTGAAACCAGTTGCTTAAATATTGAGGTCTCCATGTTCCCGTTGATCTCACTGGCATAGTTTACCAATTTGTTAGCCAGCTTTGCGCGGAAATACCCAGTATCATTAGTAATACTTTGCAGTGAAAAACTGCTTACATTTTCATTTCCCATTAAAGCATTTACAATTTCAAAGAATACGCTTTTGCCATTAGCTCCAGTACCATATAAAATCAAAGATTTTTCTTCCTTTAGGGTATTACTTCCATGCCTAATAAATACATATCCCAGGTACTCTGCCAACACCATCTGGCGTTCAATGTCAGGTAATACCCTGTTCAAATATTTTTGAAACAATGGAGCTTCTGCCTTAGGATCATACTCAAATGGCAACTGGTAAGTAATGAAGTCTGAATGGTCAAATGGTCTTAGTTTCGTTCCCTCTGAACTTATTTCAAATGTGCCGTTTCGAAGGTTTATCAGTACTTTGTCTTTATTGTTTTCCGGTATCGGCAAATAGGCAACAGACAGGAATTGCTTATACAGCTGTTCTCTGAATTGGTAATATCGTGCATCAAATTTCTTTACGCCTAATTTTTCTGCTGCTTCGCCTAAAAATTTTTGGAAGTTCTCCCTTTCGATCTCTGCCCAAAATGTGCCATTATACAGGTAAATGAAATCGTGATTCTTGCACATGCCCCATCGATTTTTCTCTGCAAGCCTTACCAGATGTTCAATCGACAGAACCAGATAATGTTTATTTGTTAGCTTAAAATTATCTATATTTTCAGAATTAGCCAGCGATTCAAAGTCTATTGGTTCAATCTGTTTAATTAGTTGTTCCAATATTTCGCTGTGTGAAGCAGGTTCATTTTTCTTCACAATTTGTAATATGCCTTTCCTTAATACCTCAGCTTCATTTAATCCCGGTTGATTAAACAGATCGTATTCAAATTTTGGATTCACATTCATTTCTCTTTCCTCCCAAATTTTTCGTTATATCTCCAAAAGAGCTGTTTAAATGACATGTCACTTACATATATTCCGCATTCTTTCTCAGTCAAGCGGTGGTGTTTATTTTGCGACCAGTTTTGCCAACCTATTCCGGAAATTTTCTTGATTTTCATACACTTTCCGGCAAGGATTAAGGCAATGTCAGCTATATTTTTGGTCCTGGTGCTGGGTATTCGCTTCATTCCTTCAATGATTAGTTTTGTAACCATAATATTAACAAAGGATTTTCGGGTGGAGGTAATTCGGTTTGTGCTGCTGATCCGTTCAACCTGCAAACCTTCACAACGGATAATATGGGTCATGCACCTTATTAATGCAGTTGCTTTATCATCTTGATATTTACAGAGAGTCAGACATTCATGGGACATTCCCGGCAATTTTCTATGTACAAATATCCCGTCTACCTTTTGAAGTTCTATTGTTGTATAGGACTTTCGATACGGTTTTTTTCGTATCTTTGCTTTGGATATAGGGGTCGGCAGTTGTGTCGGCCTTTTACTTTTTAATTTCATAACTAATAGTTTAGGGGTTGAATTGCTTTTTCTACTTCCTCTCTCCGGTAATAGACACGATTGCCTATACCGTATGCTTTAAGTTTTCCCCGTTTTGTCCAGTTATGAACAGTGCTCAAATCCACTTTAAGTAAATCTCTGACTTCATTTCGTGTCAAAAATTCTGTGGGTTCCTTTGGTTGGAATTCCTTTTTTAATGTATCAAGTTCTGATTTTAACCGATTGTAAATTCGGTTTTCCAATTCGGCGGGTGTTGTTTTAATGAATTGTAATGATTCTTCCATAATCTAAAAAATTAATGATTATGGAGCAATCATAATATGGGTATTAATGGGATAAACTATGGGTATTACCCAATTTGATAGGGTAAGGGAAAATTATTATTTTTCTTTTTTAAAGAAGATGGGATCAATACCTAATTCATGTAATTTTCTATGATAATTTGAAACTGAATCTTTATTTATTTTATTGTTATGATCATTATTCTTTGTTCCATTTATCATTTTTCTCAGATTTTCCTTATCAATACCTGTAAACGTGCTTATTAAAGCAGCCAACTTACGCTCACTTATCTCAACTGGCATCTTATTTCTAAGATAGTCTATAATACCTAATTCATGAAGCATAACAAAACGTTCTGGATGCGGACATGCTGAATAATCTAAATATTCTGATTTATCTAATTCTAATTCAGGATTTTTTTGGGGCTCTATAGCGGTATCCATATTTATTAATTTTTCTTCGGCAAATCGTTTCTTTTTTATATAACTATAAGCAATTTTTTTTATGCTTGAATAGCTGAAAAAGTCTAATCGAATATATCTAAAATTCTCTAAATTATAATAATATATATATACATCATCTTCTAATTTGAGGTTCAAAAACAAATCTACTTCTGACTTCCAAAAATCTACCTCATCGGAATCTTCAAAATCTATAGAGTTAAATTGCTTAAGCCGCTCTTTAAAAGTCTTTTTGTAAACATCAAAAGGACAATATTGCCAGAAAAAGGTTTCGGTAGTACATTTTTTATAAAGTTCGAGAAAAAGTTCCTGGAAAGTATCAGTTATTCCTAAATAATCCTTATATCTCTTATTTCGGTTACTAAGCTCGGCCACAGGAATAAAGCTATCTCCGTCCAAAGAATCAAACTCTATTTGCATCTGCCTAATTTCCATTGCAAGTGTATTTATCTTATCAAATATTAATCTAACTTTCGAATGTTCACTATCCCCCATTTTCTTGAATTTTAATTTTTTGATAATTTATTTTGCGTTTATCGAGACAAAGTTTTTGGCACCTTTCTTAGACTGTAAAGCCAGTTTTGCATAAAATTCGGCTATTTGCTGAGCTGTGTCAATAGCAGGTTTACCAACATACTCCAGAAATTGTTTTTCAGTTGAATGAGCTGTAATTGCAATAAGCCAACTGGTAGGCATCTCTCCGTAAAAGTTTGTAGCATACGAACGTCTGCAAACATGACTTGAAATTAGTTCCCATTTAGGAAAAATGCCATATTCCTTGCGTGTTGTCTTTGTTTTCTCATTTGTTAACATCTTCCCGCCCTTGGTTGGTGCAACTATTCCGGCCTCTTTACAGACGTCTTTAATATGAAGATTGAATTTAACGTCGGAAATATAGCGGGGGAAATTGCCATTTCTATTTTCCAATATACTCTTAACCTTCCAATGCATTGGAATAAGAACATACTTACCGGTTTTCTTTTGTGTCAATTCTATAAACTCAACTCCATTTTTGATAATTAAGTTTTCTCTTGTAAGGATTAAAAGGTCTGAAACACGTTGACCAATGTAACAGCCGATAATTAACCAGTCTCTTGCATTTTTCAGGGCTTCCCGTTCAAATGTAGTTGTCTCTATTTTGTCAAGTTCATCAAACGATAAAACCACCTTTGCGGCATCATCAGTGTACCCTTTAATTTGCTTTAATTGCGGATGTGCAGGAATATTGTTTTGGGTATTCGCCCATAAACAAACAGTTTTAACTGATTTGATATAACGGCCAGTTGTATTATCGCCTAATTTATCAGTTTCTAAAAAATATTTTTCAAGTTCTTCAATTAATTTCAAGCCAACGTCTTTAACTGTTACTGTTTTATTCCGGTGTTTCTGGAAGTTTTCAATCTTAATTTTTAAAGTTTTGTACTTTTTTATTGAAGATAATGCAACGCCTTTTTTCCCATTCCGTAATTTCTTCCGTGGCAAATAATCAATATAATCTTGAATACAATTGTTCAAAAGGTCTTTGTCTGTGGTTTTTACTTTTCCATGAAATAAATCTATCTGTTTTTGTAGCCAATCACCTGAAATTTCAAATCCTTTTTCAATTTCATTTAAATTTTCTTCAATCTGTATTTTCAATTTTTCTAATTTAACTTTCAGGTTCTTCTGCTTGGCATCACCATTTTTTTTGGGCAAGTGCGTTTCGTTGCTCCACTTATCAGGATCAATTGAATATCCAGTTTTACGTTTTAATACTTGTCCTGCCTTAATAGACAAGCTCACATAAATTGTTGCCGGATTTTTCTTGCTTTGAAGAAAATATCTTATTGTTGCCATAAGACTATATTGATTTATTGTACGAATATAATTATTTAGGAAATATTTAGGAAATAATTGTGCAGTTTATTTCAACTTGATTAAATTCTATTCAATATGTTCATTTTCATACAAGTCAATAATGATATGGATTTTAAGAGTTGTATTTGAATTTTTGGAGGCTATTAAATAAGGAGAAATAGATAATTTGTAGTCCCACCAGGAATCGAACCTGGATCTACGGTTTAGGAAACCGCTATTC
>CAZYHL010000078.1:0-8014 GCA_964646795.1 uncultured Syntrophomonadaceae bacterium | reverse complement strand
GGTTTGACCATTATTCCCGCCATGCCTCTTTATTCAACAGCCCGCGGAGCCGCTTTATACGATATGAACGGGAAGATCGTTAAAAAGTGGCAAGGTCTTTATGGCTCCTTTGATAACAAAATGCTGCCGGGAGGGTCAATTCTCGGTACCACAGGCTTTGCCGACGGATATTGGATGGATTGTGTTAATTTAGCTCAGCTCAACTGGGACGGTGAATTAGAATGGAGTTTCAGCAACAGCGCAGAGGTATTAAATATTAAGACGGGAGAGTACTTCATGAGTGCCCGCCAGCATCATGATTACCAGCGGGAAGGAAATCCGGTAGGTTATTTTGCGCCGGGTCAAGAACCGAAGCGCCGTGGCAAGTCTCTCATCAATTCAACAGAGAATCGCGACCTGCCCGAATTTTCTACCCATACAGTAGCCGATACAAAAATTTTAGAAATTGATGAAGAGGGAAAGATATTATGGTCATGGAGCCTGTTTGACCATTGGGACCAATTGGGCATCGAGCCAATTGGCAAGGTTGTTCATAAATATTACAGCAATGTGTTCCGGCCAACCGAACAAGTCAGCTACGTTAAAGATACATACTGCAATAACTTAAATTATCTCGGCCCCAACAAGTGGTATGATGCCGGCGACGAGCGTTTTCATCCCGATAATATCATTACCGACGTTCGTAATCTCAACACTTCATTTATTATTGACAGAAAGACCGGTGACGTGGTCTGGCGCATAGGGCCTGATTTCGAGTACAATAAAGAGCTTCAGGATATAGGCCAAATCGTCGGGCAGCATCATGTTCACATGATTCCCCGGGGGTTGCCGGGGGAAGGTAACATCATGCTTTTTGATAACGGCGGTCCGGCCGGATTAGGAAAACCTACCCCCTGCTGCCCGACGGGCTACAACAAGGCTATCCGCTCCTACTCGCGTGTGCTGGAAATCAATCCTATTACTCTAAAAGTGGAGTGGACTTTCAATGACCAAGTTATGCATTTTCAAGGCCCCAATGTAAGGGCATTTCAAGATTTGCTCTTTAGCGAGTATTGTTCTTCTGCAGATCGGCTTCCTAACGGCAATACGTTGATCACGGAAACAATCCGCGCTCGGGCCATTGAGGTTACACCAGACCGCGAGATCGTTTGGGAATTCATCAACCCCGGCGGTGCTATTTTCCGCGCCCATCGTTATCCCTATGATTGGTTCCCGCAAGTGGAAAAACCGACAGAGATGCCGGTTAGGCCTGTAACTAACAGCCGGTTGCGCCTCAAAGGCGACGGTACTCCCTATGTCTGCGGCTACGATCCGTTTTTTGTCAGGCCGGGGGAGCCGAATATTTAAACAACTAAGGTGGCCGGAGCGAACTGTTTTAACTAATGCTTCGATATTCCTTCAATGATTTGACCGGATTGAAGCAAACAACCGGGAACCAAAATCCGCCCGGTTATTTGCTTTGGATTTTGCCTGAATCAGATTTTGCCGTTTTTTGCTTTTTAATAAATCCTGATTGAGGCAGGAATTATTCAAAAAATAATCGAAAGTAATAAGGATATGGTTAGTGAAAAAATTATCTGAATCCATGATTCAGAATTTTTTCTCCAAGGCTGAAAATATGAACTTAAGGAGTGATTGGTTTGGGATTAACCATAACTGAAAAAATTCTTTCAGAGCATCTGATAGAAGGACAGTATGAAAAAGGGAAAGAAATAGGCATTAAAATCGACCAAACTCTGACGCAGGATGCAACGGGAACCATGGCAGCTCTTCAATTTGAAGCCATGAAGGTTTCCAGGGTGCGGACGGAACTATCGGTAAGTTATATTGACCACAACACTGTGCAAATCGGTTTTGAAAATGCCGATGATCACCGATACCTGCAAACCATAGCTGCCAAGTACGGTATTGTTTATTCCCGGGCGGGGAACGGCATCTGCCACCAGGTACACCTGGAGAGATTCGGAAAACCGGGCAGGACCCTCTTGGGAGCCGATTCTCATACGCCCACCAGCGGAGGTATCGGCATGATTGCCATAGGGGCCGGCGGCCTTGATGTGGCCGTTGCCATGGCGGGAGGGCCCTTCTACTTGACCTGCCCGCGGGTAATCAAGCTAAACCTTACCGGCAAGCTAAAGCCGTGGGTTTCCGCCAAGGATATAATCCTCAAGGTATTGGAAATTTTTTCAACGAAAGGGAATGTCGGTACCGTTTTTGAATACGGCGGCGACGGAGTTGCTGGCCTTTCCGTACCCGAAAGAGCTACTATTACCAATATGGGGGCGGAATGCGGTGTTACCGCTTCGCTATTTCCAAGCGATGCTATAACCAGGAGCTTTCTTAAATCGCAGGGGCGGGAAGAAGACTGGATAGAGCTGGTTGCAGACCCCGATGCCGAGTACGATAGAATAGTTGACATAAATCTCGATGAGATTGAACCTATGGCTGCAATCCCCCACAGCCCCGGCAATGTTAAAAAGGTTCAGGAAATTGAAGGGCTGGAGGTGGATCAGGTGTGCCTTGGGAGTTGTACAAACTCGTCTTACAAAGACTTGATGACTGTTGCCCAAATCCTAAAAGACCAAAAAGTACATCCCAAAACAAGCTTTGTTGTTGCACCCGGTTCGAGGCAGGTTCTCGAGAATATCACAATGAGCGGCGGGTTTACTGAGCTTCTATCGGCCGGGGCCAGGTTTGCCGAGTCGGCCTGCGGTTTCTGTATCGGCAACAGTCAGTCACCCAAGTCGGGAGCGGTTTCCCTTAGAACCAGCAACCGTAATTTCGAGGGAAGGTCGGGGACCAAGGATGCCCAAGTTTATTTAGTCAGTCCCGAAACAGCCGCTGCGGCGGTTATAACCGGTAAAATAACTGATCCCAGGGATTTGGAAACGAAGGGGATTAATTACCCGGAGATTAAATTGCCGGAGCGGTATTATAACGACGACAGCATGTTTATTTATCCGCCCGACACACCGGAGGAAGTGGAAATATACCGCGGCCCCAATATCGGGGATCCGCCTCAAAGCAGCCCGATGCCCACGGAAATCAACGGTGTTGTTGCCATTAAATTAGGGGATAAGGTTACCACCGACCATATTACCCCTGCGGGCAGCCGGCTGAAGTACCGGTCCAATATTCCGAAATATGCCACCTTTGTCTTCGAAAATAATGATCCGGAATTTGGGGCAAGAACAAAAAAAATAAAAGAAGCAGGAAAATTCAGCGTCATCGTGGCCGGTGTCAGTTATGGCCAGGGGTCATCCCGGGAACATGCCGCCATCTGTCCCATGTATCTGGGGGTAAAAGCCGTAATAACCAAGTCCCTTGAAAGGATTCACAAGGCCAACCTGGTTAATTTCGGCATCATTCCTCTCACATTTAAGGATGAAAAAGACTACGCTTCAGTCAGTCAGGATGATGAATTGGTCATAGAGGCTATTCATAATAGTTTGCATGAAGGGAAGCCTGTTACTGTCCGTAATAAAACAAAGGGCACAGAGTTCCAAGTTGTTTATGACCTCTCCGAGCGGGAAAAGAAAGTACTGCTGGCCGGAGGGACATTAAACCTTATGGCTCAAAAATAAGCGCGGAAAAGGGATGTATTGACCCATATGATAAGAAGAGGGTTTCAAATATAATTAGAGGAGGTAATTCTATGGCGCAAAAAGCGATCCGGGAGGCAGACGGCAAGCAGATGATTGCCCGCTTGCTTCCAGAGTATACAGCCGGCGAGTACACCTTGGAAAACAAATTTATTGCAGTCAGCAATGATACGGATTTAAAGGTGCTTGCCCAACAACACGCCTGGTTGTTAAAGGAAAGGCTGGTGGTGAAACCCGACCAGCTCATAAAACGCCGGGGCAAGAGCAACCTGCTTTTGTTAAATGCCGGCTGGCAGGAAGCGAAGAACTGGATTGAGGAAAGAAGGGGCAAGCCGGTTACTGTCGGCAGCGTTACCGGCATTGTTGATAATTTTATTATCGAACCTTTTATCCCCCACAAGCAGGAAGATGAATATTACCTGGCGATTATTTCTCTCAGGGACGGGGACGAGATTCTTTTCCACCATCAGGGAGGAGTTGACGTTGGCGATATTGACGCCAAAGCTCTGAGGCTATTCGTTCCCGTAGGGGAATACCCCGCAGCGGCCGAAATAAGCGACAAACTCTTAGTCAATGTTCCGGAGAATGAAAGGCGAGCTCTTATCGCCGGTTTTATCGCAGGCATGTTTAAGTTTTATGCGGACCTTAATTATGCTTACCTGGAAATAAACCCTTTTATTGTAACGGCAAAAGGCAAAATATATCCCCTGGACCTGGCCGCCAAGCTGGACGACACGGCCGAATTTGAAAGCGGCAGGAAGTGGGGGAAAATAACCTTTCCTTCACCTTTCGGCAGAAAGCTCACTGCCAAAGAGGCCTTTATTGCGGAGCTTGACGCTAAAACAGGAGCCTCTTTAAAACTAACAGTTCTTAATGAAAAGGGACGTCTTTGGACCATGGTTGCCGGCGGCGGCGCATCCGTTATTTATGCCGATACGATTACTGACCTCGGCTATATGGATGAAATGGCCAATTATGGCGAATATTCCGGCGATCCCAATGAAAACTTTACCTATTTATATGCAAAAACGATTTTGGAATTAATGACGGCGGAGAAACACCCCTCAGGCAAGGTTTTAATTATCGGCGGCGGCATTGCCAACTTTACGGATGTCGCCAATACCTTCAAAGGGATAGTCCGGGCTATCAAGGAATTTCAGGATAAACTCAGGGAACATAAAATTAAAATATTGGTGCGCCGGGGAGGCCCAAATTACAAGGAAGGCCTGAAGATCATGAAGAAACTCGGAGAAGAAACAAACATACCTATCGAAGTATACGGCCCCGAGACGCACATGACGAAACTGGTGCCTATGGCAATACAGGCGCTTCAAGGAGGGGAATAATATGCCGGCAAAAAAAGATCAGTTGTTTACGCGAGACAGCCAGGCTTTTATCTTTAATATGCAGGTAAACGCTGTTCAAAGGATGCTTGATTTTGATTATGTAGCTAATAGAGATAAACCGTCGGTTGCAGCCATAATCAATCCCACGGGCTCCGACGGCTTTCAAAAATTCTTTTTCGGTCCCCGGGAAGTGCTTGTTCCTGTTTATAAAAAACTGGAGAAGGCAGCTTCTAAACACCCCAATGTGGATGTGATGATTAATTTCGCCTCTTTCCGTTCGGCTGTCCCTTCTACGGAAGAAGCTTTTGCTATCCCGCAAATTAAAACCGTCGTGATAATAGCCGAAGGCGTGCCGGAACGAAGGATAAAACAGCTGATAGTTAAAGCTAAAAAACTTAACAAAGTGCTGATCGGCCCCGCCACCGTCGGCGGCATTGTTGCCGGTGCTTTTAAAATCGGCAATACCGGCGGCACGATTGAAAACATCATCGAGTCCAAGCTGCACCGGCCCGGTTCTGTTGGGTTCGTTTCTAAGTCCGGCGGCATGAGCAACGAGTGCTATAATATTATCGCCCGGAATACGGACGGGTTGTATGAAGGGATTGCTATCGGCGGGGACCGCTACCCCGGTACAACCTTAATTGACCATTTGCTGAGATTTGAAAAAAATCCCGCCATCAAGCTGTTGGTTTGCCTCGGTGAGGTTGGAGGGGACGACGAGTACACCATAGTTGACGCCCTGAAAAACAAGCAGATTACCAAACCATTAATTATGTGGGTTTCCGGCACGTGCTCCAAGGCCTTCAAAACCGAAGTGCAGTTCGGTCATGCCGGGGCCAAGGCCGGCTCCGACAGGGAAACGGCTGATGCTAAGAACGCCGCCTTGAAGGCGGCCGGGGTGATTGTTCCCAACTCCTTTGATGATTTTGCCGAAAAGATAAACGAGTCCTATAACAAATTGGTGGCGGCAAAGGTTATTATCCCTGCACCCGAAGTTGAAGCGCCCAGGATGCCCCTGGATTACAGCGCTGCCGTTAAGGCCAACATGCTTCGCAAGCCGACGAATTTTATCAGCACCATCTCAGACGACCGCGGTGAAGAACTTAAGTATGGTTATTTGAAGATCTCCGAGGTTTTTGAACAGGATATCGGCCTCGGCGGTGTTTTAAGCCTCCTTTGGTTTAAAAAACTAATGCCTGTTTACGCAACCAAGTTTATCGAGATGGCTATTATGGTTGTTGCTGACCACGGACCGGCTGTCTCCGGTGCGCATAACACCATTGTGGCCGCCAGGGCGGGAAAAGATTTAATTTCTTCTCTTGTTTCAGGGATGCTGACAATAGGACCACGGTTCGGCGGAGCTATCGACGGAGCCGCGCTGATGTTTTCTGAGGCTTTGGATGCCGGCAAAACGCCGCGGCAGTTTGTCGATGAGATGAAGGCGAAAGGCCTGAATATCCAAGGGATAGGACACAGGGTCAAATCAATTCACAACCCTGACATGAGGGTTACAATAATCAGCGAGTATGCCAAGAAACATTTCAGCAAAACGGATGTCCTCGATTTTGCCCGGGACGTGGAAAAGGTGACAACAGCAAAGCGGGACAATTTGATATTGAATGTGGATGGCTGCATCGGTGTATGTTTTGCCGACCTTCTCCGCAGCGAGATGCCGAAAGAAGAAGCCGACGAGTACATCAAAATGGGTGCGCTGAACGCTCTCTTTGTCCTCGGGAGGAGCATTGGCCTGGTCGGGCATTATCTTGACCAGAAGCGTTTAAAACAGGGATTGTACAGGCATCCCTGGGAAGATATTGCCTACATGCTGCCCGAGAAGGAGTAATCCGGAAGAAATTAACGGTAAACTCTAGGACTGTTGCTAAAATTAAAACTTTGATTAAGCAGGGAAGGAAATACCTCCCTGCTTTTTATGTGTGGAAGACGCTTATAATGAACTATAGCTTTCTTCTTTGCTTTTTGTCTTTTGTATCGAAAAGATATATTGGGAGGAAATAAAAAACTCTGGTACTATTGGTTTATAAGTAAGAAAACAACCGAATGAAGGAGCTGTTTCTATGAGAGAAAGAAGGACATTAATTTTAGCGGGCCTTGTTACGGGTATTACAGCGGTTCTTTTAGTGGTTTTCGGCAATCCTGCCAATATGGGATTTTGCATTGCCTGTTTTTTAAGAGATATAACGGGTGCGCTGGGTATGCACAGGGCGGCGACCGTGCAATATATCAGGCCTGAAATAATCGGCCTGGTTCTGGGTGCGGCAAGCTCTGCTCTGGTTTTCCGGGAATATAAAGCAAGCGGCGGTTCCGGTGTGATACTAAGATTTGTTCTGGGAGCCTTTATGATGATGGGAGCCTTGGTTTTCCTTGGCTGTCCGCTAAGAATGCTGTTAAGGCTGGCCGGGGGGGATTTGAATGCCCTGGTGGCTTTGCCCGGGTTTATTTTCGGTATCTGGACAGGCGTGGGCTTTTTAGGGAAAGGTTATACATTAGGGCCGGCGGAGAACCAGTCTCCTGCTGCTGGAACAGCCTTCCCTTTGGCAACAATCGGTTTGCTGGTGCTGGCCATTGCTTCACCTTCCTTTATCTTCTTGAGTACGGAAGGGCCCGGATCTTTAAGGGCTTCTCTTCCGGTTGCCTTGGCAGCCGGCTTGCTGGTCGGCTTCTTGGCCCAAAGAACCCGCCTTTGTACCATGGGAGCCTTTAGGGATGTAATCTTGTTTCGTGATTTTCACCTTTTTTCCGGTATTGGCGCTTTGTTCCTAGCGGCCCTTATCGGCAACCTGGCAACCGGGAAATTCAGCCTTGGTTTTACAGGCCAGCCTGTCGCCCACACCGAAGCCCTCTGGAATTTTCTCAGCATGGGGGCCGTTGGTTTAGCCGCTGTTTTAGCAGGCGGCTGCCCTTTAAGGCAGCTAATCCTGGCAGGAGAAGGCAATACCGATGCTGCCGCGACGGTATTAGGCATGTTTTCCGGTGCGGCTATCATGCATAACTTTGGTTGGGCCGCAAGCCCTGCAGGAGTGCCGGCAGGAGGCCGGGTCATGGTGG
>CAZYHL010000077.1:0-8215 GCA_964646795.1 uncultured Syntrophomonadaceae bacterium | reverse complement strand
AAAGGAGAGTATATCACCGGACAGGTAATAAATATAAACGGAGGACTTTATATTTAAATAAGTTAAGTATTTAAAATATTGGGGAGGGAGGTGGAAACATGGATGTTTTCAAGAAGGTAAAAAGCCTGGTAAGCGACCAGTTAGATGCGGAAGATAGTGAAATTACTCTTGATACTACTTTCGATTCTCTTGATGCGGATTCCTTGGATATAGTTGAACTGGTCATGGCGCTGGAAGAGGAATTTGACCTGGAGATTTCCGACGAAGAGGTGGAAAAAATCAAGACTGTCGGAGATGTGGTGAGTTACATAGAAGCTAATATATAATGAAGAAGCAAGAAGTCCTGTCAAAACAGGACTTCTTTAAAATAGGTAAAAGTAGGTGTTGACGTTGAAACGAGTCGTGATAACGGGAGTAGGGGCCGTCACTCCCCTGGGAGTAGGTAAAGAAACGTTTTGGGACGCTCTGATCCGGGGAGAAAGCGGAGTCGGGCCGATAACCTATTTTGATACCAAAGGCTTTTCCACAACTATCGGAGCCGAAGTAAAAGAGTTCTCCCCCGCAGATTATTTTGAAAAAAAAGAAGCACGGCGGATGGATCGTTTCGTCCAATATGCCGCAGCTGCCGCCAAATTGGCCGTCACAGATGCAAACCTAGAGATAAAAAAAGAAGCTAACAATGAAAACATCGGGGTTATTGTCGGTTCCGGCATCGGGGGGATCCGGACTATCGAAGAGCAGTTTGATGTCCTGAAGGAAAAAGGACCTAACCGGGTTAGCCCTTTTTTAGTTCCCATGCTCATTGCCAATATGGCTTCAGGACATATTTCCATAATGCTGGGACTAAGAGGCCCCAACAGTACAGTTGTCACAGCCTGTGCTACGGGCACGCACGCAATAGGAGACGCTTTCAGGATCATCCAAAGAGGAGACGCTGATGTTATGCTGGCGGGAGGCGCCGAGGCTCCTTTAACTCCTATCGCCGTGGCCGGTTTTTGTGCGGCGCGGGCTTTGTCTGCCCGGAACGACGATCCTGCCAGGGCTTCCCGGCCTTTCGACAGGGAGAGAGAAGGATTTGTCATGGGTGAAGGTGCCGGTGTTGTCATTCTGGAAAGTATGGAACACGCCCGAGCTAGAGGCGCCCGCAGCTATGCCGAGGTAATCGGGTACGGTATGACGGGAGATGCCTATCATGTTACTGCACCTGACCCTCAAGGCAGAGGTGCTGTCGGCTGTATGAAAAAAGCCCTTGCAGACGCCCGTATAGCCCTTGCAGAGATCGGTTATATCAACGCCCACGGGACTTCAACGACATATAACGACAAAATTGAAACCCAGGCCATAAAAAAAGTTTTCGCTGATCAAGCCTATGCTATTCCTGTCAGCTCCATTAAATCCATGACAGGCCACCTCCTGGGGGCTGCCGGCGGGGTGGAAGCAATCGCTACTGCTTTATCCATTTATTACGGCATTATCCCACCAACGATAAATTACGAATATCCCGATCCTGACTGCGATCTGGATTATGTACCGAATCAAGCCCGGGAAAAAGCAATTAATGCGGCATTGAGCAATTCCTTTGGTTTTGGAGGCACCAACGCGTGCCTAGTATTTAAAAAAGTATAGACCGGGGTGGTTGAAATGGAGGATTACCTGAAACTACTGGCGGAAATCGGTTTCGCGCCGGAAGAAAAAGAAAGATCCCTGGTGGAAGAGGCTTTGACGCATACTTCCTATGCCTATGAGGCGGGAGATAAAAACATATCCCATAACGAGCGCCTGGAGTTCCTGGGTGACGCTGTTTTAGAGCTGGTCATAAGTGACTACCTCTATCGCAAATACCCGTTTTTCCCCGAAGGCAGGCTGACGAAGATAAGAGCGGAGCTGGTCTGTGAAGAATCCTTGGCTGCCATTGCTTCCGCCCTTGAACTGGGGAAGTATTTGCGGCTGGGCAGGGGCGAGTTCACCAGCGGCGGCAGCAGCAGGCCGTCACTTTTGGCTGATGCCCTGGAAGCCCTTATCGGGGCGATTTATCTTCTTAAAGGGTTTGAAACTGCCGGAAATGTAATTAAAAAGCTTTTTGACGCCAGTTTTGCAGTTCTGGATAAAGGAGAACTGAGGAAGGATTATAAAACCCTCATGCAGGAATACACTCAGGATAAGTTTTCTTTGACGCCGTCATACAGGATAGTTGACGAAACAGGGCCTGACCACGATAAGACATTTACGGCCCAGTTTCTTTTGGAAGATAAAGTATGGGGAGAAGGAAAGGGAAAAAGCAAAAAGGAAGCGGAGCAGGAAGCAGCGTGCGCAGCATTTAAGAAACTAGTTGGCTAAAAGTCGGCAGGAATTATGGATATTGCACAGAATAATTATAATTGTTGTGTTTATAAAAGGCAGCTTTCTGCGGCGGTGATGAGATGTTTTTAAAAGGATTGGAAATTATCGGGTTTAAGTCTTTTGCCCAGAAGACGGAGCTGGAATTTCAAAGAGGAATTACCGCTATTGTCGGGCCTAACGGTTGCGGCAAAAGTAATATTGTTGATTCTTTCCGCTGGGTCTTAGGTGAGCAGAGCATAAAGTCTCTCCGAGGCAGCAAGATGGAAGACGTTATTTTTAACGGTACTGCGGTCAGAAAACCCTTGGGCCTGGCCGAAGTATCTTTAACCTTTAGCAATGAGGACAGGCTAATTAACTGTGATTATAACGAAATAACCATCACCCGGCGCATCTACAGGTCGGGTGAAAGTGATTTTCTCATCAATAAAATGCCCTGCCGCTTGAAGGATATTATTAATCTATTTTTGGATACCGGCGTCGGCAGAGAAACCTACTCGATAATCAGCCAGGGAAAGGTGGACGCCATCCTCAGCCACCGCCCGGAAGAGCGAAGAAGTATCTTCGAAGAAGCGGCGGGTATCTTGAAATATAAATTGAGAAAAAAAGAGGCCGAAAGGCGCCTTGAAGAAACCGGTGTCAATATTCTAAGGGTTGGAGATATCATCGCCGAATTGAAGGATCAGCTGGCCCCTCTTAAAGAACAGGCAGACAAAGCCAGGGAATATTTAGGTTTGAAGGAAAACCTTGATAGATTTGTTCTAAGTCTCCTTTTCTCAGAAGGTACTTCCCTTGAGAAAAAGATTGCCCAGCTTACCGCCGGCATCAAGGCGGGCCGGGAAGAAATCGCTTCCTTAAGCGCCTGTCAGGCTAAGGAAGAAGGAGAACTGACTTCATTAAAGTGGGATCTGGAGAAACTCTCTGAAAAAGCTAATGCTGTCCAGAGGAAAGGATACCTGCTTAATGAAGATAAAGAAAGGGTTAGGGGCGAAGGCGAGCTAATCAGGGAAAAAATTAAGGGACGCCAGGAGCAGGTGCAAAAAACAAAGGCGGAAGAGGAAGAGATAAAAAAGGAAATCGAGTTGCTTCAGAACTTGCAGGGAAGGCTGGCAGCAGATAAAAAAGCCCTGCAAGCTGAAATCGACGCCTTGGAAAATAAGCTTGAGGAAAAGACGGAAAGCTGGCAGGCCTTGCACAAAAATTCGGGCACAGCCCGGTTGGAAGAATTGGAGTTTTTAAGGGAAAAGCAAAAAGAAGAAGCCTACCGGAGCGAAGTTTCCCTCCGAAACCTAAAACAACGGCGAGAATCCCAAGAAAAGGCATTGGCAGGCTTGTCGGCTAACAGGAAGGCGGTTGGTAGCGAAAGGGAGTCAAGAGAAAAGAAACTTGTTTCGTTAGCGGCCAGCGACCGGGATAAACAGCAAAATATGGAAACATTGGCTAAAGAGGTCGGACTCCTCAAAAATAAGATTATCGACTTAAAAGAGTTGTTGGCGGAAAAGGAACGGGGGGTGCAAGCCTTAAGAGAAGCTGCGGCCGCCCTTAAGGAGAAATACAAGACTATCAAAGAACTAAAAGCTAGTTATGCAGGTTATTACCAGGGTGTCAAGAGCTTACTTGCAGCCGGAAATAGCGAGACGGAAACTGTAGGAAACCTCCACGGCGTCGTGGCGGATTTGTTGGAAGTCCCGGAAAAGTACAAGCTGGCGGTGGAGATGGCCTTAGGCAGCAGCTTGCAGGACATCATTGCCGGCAACGAAGAGGACGTCCGCAAAGCTATAGCCTTCTTGAAGCAGAAAAAAGCCGGCCGTGCAACTTTTTTGCCCCTGGACGTTATTAAAGGCAGCCTTCTGAAAAAGGAAGAAATACCCGGGAATATTGTCGGTTTAGCTGCCGAACTGGTTGCATGCAAGCCTCTCTACCGTGAAGTCGTAAACTTCTTGCTGGGCAGGGTGCTGGTCTGTTCAGATCTGGCGGCGGCGCAGAATACAGCCCGGCAGGTCTCCCACAGGTATAAAATCGTTACCCTGGCGGGAGATGTTATTTATCCCGGAGGTGCTGTCAGCGGCGGTTACAGCAAGAGACGGGAAGTCAATTTGCTGGCCCGAGGACAGGAACTTGAGCAACTGACGCAGGAAATAACGGGAATCGAACAATCGCTTAATAAGTTGGCTAAGGAAATGCGGGAGGTAACCCTTCTGATAGACGAGCACGGCAAAAACCTCGCTGCTGTGGAAAAGGATAAGGAAAAGACGGCCTTTGAGCTGCAGGAATTAAACGGGATAACTGTTTTGCTTGCGGCCGAACTCGCTTCATTAAAGGCCAGGGAAGAGGAGCTGGCCGCAGGGGAAAAAGAAGCACAGGCGGAAAGAGATACTCTTACCGCGGCTATAAACCGTCTTGAAACAGATTTAGGCCTTTCGACTCTCCGATTAAAAGAAACTGAAACGGAAATTATAACTGTAAAAGAAAAAACAGCAGCAGACAGGGAGTGCCTGGCGGAAATCAAGGAACATATAACTGATCTGAGAATTAACCTTGCTGCCAGGAAAGAAAAGCTGGGGAGCTTAGAAGAAAAAAGAAGGGATTTTATGCAGGACGGTGAGGAAAAGGAAAACCGTCTGGTAAAAATACGTGCTTTTCTTGAGACAAATGCCGCCGATATGATAACCCTGGAAAAAGATTTAGCGGCAGTCGCGGAGAAAGGAGAAAAGCTGGCGGCAGCAAGGGATGCTTCGGTACGCGCACTAAACGAGCTGCAGGAGCAAGAAAAGGGCTGGAAGCTGGATATCCAAGGGAAAGAAGAAGCAATAAGGCAAACGAGAGAAAAATTGCAGGCCCTTAAAATGCAGGAAGCGCAGCTTGAAGTCCAGCTGGCACGTTTTGATACGGAATTGGCGAATTTAAAAGCCAAAATAAGGGAAGAGTTTAAGCTGGAATTTTCCGGGGAAATCCGTGCGACCCTGCCGCGGGCCGGTAGGAATGAATTGAATAAAAGTATAGAGGAATTAAAAGAAAAGATAGCTTTACTGGGGCTGGTTAACACGGGAGCGATAGAGGAATACGAAAGGATGGGGGAGCGTATCGGCTTTTTGGAGAGCCAGAGGGAAGACCTCCTTCAGGGGAAAAAGTCTTTGGCTAAAATTATTGCCGAAATAGACCAAAAAATGAGCCATATGTTCCTTGCTTCCTTTGAAACAATAAATAATAAGTTTTCTCAAGTTTTCGAAAAACTTTTTGGCGGCGGCACCGCTTCCCTGGAACTCCTTGACAGCAGCCGGCCTTTGGAAAGCGGCATCGAAATCAAAGCGAAACCTCCCGGAAAAAAACCCCAAAGTATCTCTCTGTTATCGGGAGGCGAGAAAGCATTAACGGCAATATCGCTGTTATTTGCCTTGCTGCTGGTCAAACCGACACCTTTTTGTGTGCTGGATGAAATCGATACCTCCCTGGATGACACTAATATTGAGAAGTATTGCTCTTTTTTAACGGAATTGAAAAACGATATTCAGTTTGTTTTAATCACTCACAGAAAACAAACTATGCGAACGGCAAATGTCCTTTATGGTGTAACCATGGAGGAAGCCGGCGTATCTAAAATGATTTCCGTCAAATTAATCGAAAAGGCTGGTTAAGGAGATAGACATGTCAATATTTGCAGCATTTGTGAAGGGTTTGGGGAAAACCAGAGAAGCTTTCACCCGCAGGGTTGAAACTCTCTTCAATAGGGATCAGGCCGATGCAGAGTTTTTTGACGAACTGGAAGAAATCCTGATAACGGCTGATACGGGCGTGGATTTTGCCGAGAGAGCGATAGCAAGAATTAAAGAAAAAATAAAAAACAAAGAGATTACCGGTACCGGCGAAATCAAGGAGCTGCTCAAGGATATTATCCTTAAGACTCTCGGTCCGGAAGAGGAAATCAAATTTACCCCGAGTCCGCCAACGGTAGTCTTGGTGCTGGGTGTAAACGGGGTAGGCAAAACAACAACAATCGGTAAACTGGCATATCTGCTGAAAAATGAGAACAAGCAAAAAGTCCTTTTGGGGGCAGGCGACACCTTCAGGGCTGCCGCCGTTGAGCAGTTGTCCGAGTGGGCCAGACGGGGAGGAGCGGATATCGTTGCCCACCAGACCGGCGGAGACCCAGGCTCTGTTATCTTCGATGCCATCAGTGCCGCTGTTTCCCGTCGAGCCGATGTGGTTTTATGCGATACGGCCGGGCGCCTTCATACCAAGTCAAACCTCATGGAAGAATTGAAGAAGATTGTCCGGGTGGCCGCTAAGGTTTGTGAGGGAGCGCCCCATGAAGTGTTGTTGGTGATCGATGCGACTACTGGGCAGAATGCTGTTGCCCAGGCTGAATTATTCAATGATGCCGTCAAAGTGACGGGACTTGTTCTAACCAAACTGGACGGTACGGCCAAGGGAGGCATTGCCGTGGCTGTTTGCGACAAACTCGGCATACCAATTAAATACATCGGCATGGGTGAAGGCTTGGAAGATTTGTATCCCTTTAACGCAGAGAATTTTGTCCGGGCTTTGCTGGATGCGTAGCAGGGCAGATTTGAGAGCAACTAGAGCTTAACTGGAGGAGATTTATTTGATTATTGGTTTAACGGGTATTTTTACAGCGATTGCTGTAATTATTTTTTTAACGCGGCGGGGCTGGAACTTGGCGGCGGCCATGTTGAGCGGCACCCTTATTATTGCCGTCTTCGGCCGGTATCATCCCGCCCTAGCCTTAGATTTATTTCTGGGGGCCTTAACGGATCCCACTACGGTATTCCTAACCTTGATTATGATTACCATTACTTCTTTCGGCAGCCTCCTTAGGGAAACGAACAGCCTTGATGTTATGATCAAAAATTTAGGCAAGGTAGTGCGGGATTTACGTTTTCTCAGTATGCTTATCCCTGCTTTGATCGGACTGCTGATGGTCCCCGGCGGGGCTGTATTTTCAGCTCCCATGGCTGAAAATGTGGGCAGGCGGCTGAAAATGGATGTTAATGCGATAGCGGCGGCCAATGTTGTGTTCCGCCACCTGTTCTTTTTAATTTTCCCTTTTTACTCGGGGCTTCTCATGATGTCTGAGCTTTCGGAAGTAAAGGTTGATTATTTTATCCGTTTTAACCTGATTATTCTCGTGCTTACTATTGTTTTTACTTTTTATTATTTTTTTGGCCGAATTTCCATGCCGGCTCCGGAGAGGGAAAAAGAGAAATTTACCTTTAAGATGTTTTTTGATTTGGGCTTAAGCTTACTGCCTTTTATTCTGGTCTTAATCCTGGGCTTGGGGTTCAAGCTTTATTTTCCTCTCGCGTTTTTAGCGGGATGCCTGTATGTAGTGGCACTAGGCAATCCCTTGGCTAAAACAGGAGAATCGATTAAACAACGTTTACTCATGGCCTGGAAGGGGATTAGCTGGCCGATGACATTATCCATAATTGGGGTTATGGCTTTTAAAGACTTTGTCCAGGCCCTGGGGGCTTTGGATGAATTGTCCGCTTATCTTCATGGCCTGGGAGTACCTCTAATCATCCTGGTTGTTTCCTTCCCCTTGTTAATCAGCCTCGTGACTGGAAACATTCATGCATCCCTCGGGTTATCGCTCCCCTTTTTCCTGACGCTGCTGCCGACGGCTGAAAGCTTACCATATCTAGGTGTGATGTATGTTTGCGCCCTGGTAGGTTATGTGTCCTCTCCCATCCATCTTTGCTTGATCCTGACAAGCCAGTACCTAAAAGCTTCTCTGCCCAGGGTGCTAAAACAGGTAGGCATTGTTAGCGGCTTCATGGTTATTTTGTCCCTGCTTATTTTTATTTTAGCGTGAAAAAGAGCTAAAAGCTTAATTTATTGCATATGCTAGAAGTTTATT